>CAZIML010000032.1:7050-8088 GCA_964540255.1 uncultured bacterium | reverse complement strand
CCAGGCGAGGGTTTCTTGTTTGGCTTCTTCAAATGTTTCCCTGCTGAAGTGGGGAAGGGGGGAGATCTCTCCAAAGTGGGGCCCGATTTGGAGGATGAGTCCTTTTTTATGGAGATGGTATTCGTAAAGGTGGATCACCATGTGATGCAGAAGAGGAGGGTGTAGAGGATCTGGAGAAAGGCAGTTTTGGGAAGAAGTTCGGGGGAGCCGATGTGCCGGTAGAGGGGGAAGGAGAGGGGGAGAATGAGGGATGCGGTTAAGAGGGAGGGAGAGGCGTTAAAAAAGAGGACGAGGAGGATTGGAACCGAGGCTCCGAGAAAGAGGGAAGAGGCATATTCGACGGCGCCGAATCGGGGGCCGAATTGGACGACGAGGGTCCGCTTGCCGGCGGCTCGATCGCTTTTTTCATCGCGAAGATTGTTGGCGATCAGGATGGCAGAGGAGAGAAGGCCGGGAGCGAGACTTGAAATGAAGATGGAGAGGGGGAGCGTTCCTGTTTGGAGATAAAAAGAGCCGCCAGCAGCGATAGGGCCAAAAAAGAGGAGGACGAGGAGTTCTCCAAGGCCGATGTAACCGAGGGGTTTGGGGCCCCCTGTGTAGAGGATGCCGAAGGCGATGCATGCGAGAGCTAAAAAAAGGCTCCAAAGGCCGGCTTTAATCATGAGGGGAATGGCTATCAAAAGGGCGAGAGCGAAGGTGAGAAAGGTCGCTTTTTTCATCGAAGAGGGGGAGATCCACCCTTCCTGAGTGGCTCTCTTGGGGCCGTTCCGATTTTTATCGGCTCCGTTGACGAAATCGTAGTAGTCATTGGCGAAATTGGTTCCGATTTGAATGAAGAGAGAAAAGAGGGAGGTGAAAAGAAAAACGGGGAGGTCAATTTTTGGAGCCATGACGGTTCCAATGAAGACGGGACTGAGGGAGGCGATCCAAGTTTTTGGACGGCTTGCGAGAAAATAGCTTTTAAGCGCGCTTGGGGAAGCGGGCGAAGTTGGGCTTTCGCTTTTCGGCAAAGGCTTTCGGTCCTTCCTTGGCATCCTC
>CAZIML010000032.1:0-7040 GCA_964540255.1 uncultured bacterium | reverse complement strand
AAAATCAGGTGCGCGCTTCTCTTTATAAGCATCGCGACCTTCTTGTCCTTCTTCTGACATGTAATAGAGCATGGTTGCGTTGCCTGCGAGCTCTTGAAGCCCAGCTTGGCCGTCGCAGTCGGCGTTGAGGGCGGCTTTTAAGCACCGAATCGCAATGGGAGAAAGGGAGAGAATTTCCCGGGCCCATTGAACGGTGGTCTCTTCGAGCTTTTCATAGGGGACGATGCAGTTGATGAGTCCCATCTGAAGGGCTTGTTCTGCATTGTACTGACGGCAGAGAAACCAAATTTCGCGCGCTTTTTTTTGCCCTACGATGCGGGCGAGATAACTGGCGCCGAATCCTCCGTCGAACGAGCCGACGCGGGGGCCAGTTTGGCCGAAAATCGCATTCTCGGCGGCGATGCTGAGGTCGCAAATGACGTGGAGAACGTGCCCTCCGCCGACGGCGTAGCCGGCGATCATGGCGATGATTGGCTTGGGGCAGGAGCGGATCTCTCTTTGAAAGTCGAGAACGTTGAGGCGGTGGGTTCCCTGAAGATCGGCGTAGCCGGCGTCTCCTCGGATTTTCTGATCGCCGCCGGAACAAAAGGCCTCTTTTCCTTCGCCAGTGAGGATGATCACTCCGATCGTTCCATCATTCCGGGCGTCGTTGAGGGCGTGGCGCATCTCTTCGACTGTGAGGGGACGGAAGGCGTTGCGTACTTCGGGACGGTTGATCGTGATTTTGGCAATCCCGTCGGTTTTGTGATATTTGATGTCGGTATAGGTTCCTGCTGGGATCCAAATGGTCATTGAGTTACCTTTTTCACGATTTCATCGGCAGTTTGTTTCGGATTTTCGAGATGGATCATGTGAGAGGCTCCTTTGATCACAATCGGATTTGAGTAGAGGGCGCGGAATTTGGTATCCCGCTCTCCGACGAGGACTCGATCGATTTCGTAACGGGGTTGTTTTGCGAGGCTGAAATGGAGAAGAGCTTGAGAAAGGGGCTCGCTATTTTGGTGTTTGCGCATCTCGAAATCGGGTTTAAACGGTTTAAAGAGAGGTTGATCGTACCACCGGGCTAAAAACTCGTCAATCGGAAGTTCTTTCAAAAGATGGGCCCACGCTAAATCGCTTTTCCAGCGGGCTTCTTTTTCTTCGTTTGTGAGAAGGCCTTTATGAGTGGAAAGAAGGGTGAGCGAGGCGATTTGTTCAGGGTGTTTTTGGGCATATTGGAGGGCGATCCGCCCTCCGAGAGAGTAGCCGATCAAGTGGAAGCGGGGAAGGTCGATCAGAAACTCTTCCATGAATGGAGTGGTCCCATGTCCCGGAAGATCGATTCCAATGGAGCGCCAGTCGGGTAAATGGGAGACGAGAGGGAGCCAATCGCGATGGGTTCCCAAAAATCCGTGGAAGAAAACAAGAGGAATACCAGTTCCCGTTTTGAGAGGAATGAGTTCAATCATGGCGTCGAGTGATGTAGTGCGTTCTAAGCCAGGCAACTTGATACGAAACCCAAAAAGACATTTTTTCCCGATGAGTTCCTTGAACCGTTTTGGGAAATTGGAGCTGGCAATATCGATCGATCGCCTGTTCTGAAAATCCATAGGAATTGAGATCGTTTCTAGAAAATAGAAGAGGGAATGAACGAGTGGTTGTTGAAGAATGATTCAAGATTGGAGAGTTTAGCGGTTCTAGCTCAACTCCGTTTCTACGTGAAGGATTGTTGAATATGGGGTGGATTCGGAGCTGTTTTTTGGGTTGCAGCAGTGGGGTTTTCGGATTGACGTATGTGTGCACTTCGGCGGGTAATTCTTCTCTACGGGAATTGATCGGAGAAGGGAGCGCTTTCCAGCAACAGCTCATCGGTTTTTTCTCATTTTAAGGTTATGTGATGGATGAAGATTTTACTAGATGCGATCGTTTAAAGCTCTAAAAATGTGTTGATTGGATTATACGTTTCCCATATAGTTTTCAAAAATTTTTTAGGAGGGTTATGGGGCAATGGGGGATCTTCTTCACAATGGTTTGTTTCACTCTTTTTGGCGATTGCGGGCCAGGGGTCAAGCTGTTCAGCGGGAGCGCGAATCGAGAGCTTGCTGATGCAGTGGCTGAGTGTTTGGGGACCTCTGCAAGCCGAGCCACTGTCTCCCGATTCAATGATGGGGAAATTCGGATTCAAATTCATGACAATGTGAGAAATTGCGATGTTTTCCTTCTCCAGTCGACGAGTGTGAGCTCCGATTCAAGCGTGAATGACAACTTGATGGAACTCTACTTAATGATTCGGGCGATGAAGCGGGCTTCGGCTAAAAGCGTCACGGCGATCGTCCCCTATTTTGGTTATGCAAGGCAAGATCGGAAGATGACCGGGCGGGTTCCAATTTCTGCATCAGATGTGGCGATGCTGTTAGAGGTTGCGGGAGCGGATCATGTTGTTTCGGTCGATCTTCATTGCGGGCAAATCCAGGGGTTTTTTCATGGGACCCCTGTCGATAATTTGTTCGCTTCGACGATTTTTGTCCCCTATGTGGCAAGGCTTGGATTGTATGATCCTGTGATTATTTCCCCCGATGCGGGAGGGGTGGAGCGGGCCAAAACGTTCATCGAGGGGCTTCAATCTTTGGGAGTTTCGTCTAAAATGGCGGTGATCGTGAAACAAAGAGCTGAGGCGGGAGTGGTCGAATCGATGAATTTAGTGGGGAAAGTAGATGGAAGCGATGTGGTGATCGTCGACGATATATGCGATACGGCGGGGACGTTGGTTCAAGCGGCGAAACAACTGAAAGAAAAAGGGGCGCGGAGGATTTTTGCCTGCATCACACATCCGCTCCTTTCGGGTTCTGCGTGCGATAAAATTGGGAAATCGTGTCTTGAGGAACTGGTGGTGACCGATACGATTCCTTTGAGGGATGAAACTCCTCGGAATTTAAAACAACTTTCGGTGGCCCCTCTTTTGGCAAATGCGATCGATCGGATTATTCATGGAGAGTCGCTCTCCGAGCTGTTTAAGTATGAGTGAAGCTCTTTTGGTATTTCCAATTGGTTTTTCGGTCGGTTAGCAGCTCTACAATGGATGAGCTCTTTTTTTCAAAGAGCGACTCCAGTTCGATAAAAGAGTGATAGGGGAGGTCGAACATGGCTGCGGCTTGTTCAAAGTGGAACGAATGGGAGGCTCCCCAGTAGGTTTCAAAATGGGGGGAGGTAGCGACTGGCAGGTGATGAAAAATGCCTCCGCCGAAATTGTTGGAGATGAGGAGAATGACCGGGTGGCGGGTCTTTTTCAAAAGGGGGAGCGAATTGAGGTCGTGAAGGGCTGTCTGATCGCCAATCACTGCGAGAATTGGGGAGGCAACGGCTAGTCCCGCGACGGTTGCAATGTTTCCATCGATTCCAGAGAGGCCTCGATTGCCATAGAAACCGGCGCATTCTTTTGGAAAAAGGAAGTGATCGGCGTCTCGGATGGGCATTCCATTTCCGAAAAATAGGGCGAAGTGGGGAGGGATGAGTTCTCCGATTTGACGCATCGCGTGAACTTCGGTGATGGATCCACTTTCTTCGAATCGGGGCTCGTCGTCTTTCCAACTTTCGAGCCAAGCAGGGTCGCTCTTCGCTTCAAACTGGCGGCAAAATTCGGGGATGTCGGCTTGCACTCTTCCTGTGGCGATTCGGTAAGGGTCTTGAAGGAATGGGTAGGGGCTTACGTGAACGATTTCGGGGCGGAAGGAGGCGAGCCATTCGCCGATTTTTTTGGAAGTGAGCCGCTCTCCAAAGTGGAGGACGAAGTTAGGTTGGGGATTTGGATTATAATCGAAGTATTTGATCTGTTCTGCGGTGGGGAAATTGCGGGCATTGGAGAGGATGTCTGCGCAGACGGGCCATCGGAGCCGTTCGGCAAGCTCGAGAATCGAAAGAAGGTCATCTGTACGAGGGAGGCGCCCAATCAAGATGAGCCCTTTTGAATGGGGGGTCGAGAAGCGATCGATCCGTTGGCTGGGGAAGTGAAGATCGATGGGCCTTCCTCTTTGCGGGGGGCTTTTGGATTGATAGAAGGGTTCTCGAAAGGGGCAGTTGAGGTGGACGGGGCCGGGAGGGTTTTGGCGGGAGTAAAAGTATGCTTGAGCGCCGATGGAGTGAAAGTAATCGGGAGAGCCGTCGGTGGGGAGATCCGCGTGCCACCGGACGTAGGGGGCAAAAATTTTGACTTGGTCGGTCGTTTGATTCGCTCCGCAGTCTCTCAATTCGTGGGGGCGGTCGGCGGTGAGAATAATGAGGGGAATGGCTGAGTGATGCGCTTCCATGATCGCTGGGAGGAGGTTGCCGACCGCAGTTCCCGAGGTGACGATGAGGACGGCAGGCTCTTGGGTCGCTTTACTAATTCCTAAGGCGAAAAAGGCGTGGCCTCTTTCATCAAAATGAACGTGGAGCTTTGCTTCAGGCTGTCCGATCGCGGCGAGAACAAGGGGGGTGCTACGGGAACCGGGGGCGATGCAAAAATGGCGCGCCCCCTGCTGAATCAGTTGATCAATCAGGCAATCTTCCATCCGCAAAGATGGTAGAGGAACAGTGAGAATCAGTCAACTTATTAACCCCTCGGGTTAATCGTTCAATAATTGTGCTGTATGAGTGAGCCCGATCATCACTTCCTCAAAAGTGTGGAGGATCGGCTTTTTCTTCGAGTGGACGACCATATGGTCGATCGCTTTCGAGTGAAAAATCACCGGGGAGATGTTGGTGCAATATGGGGTGTGGAGCGAAGGGGTCTCAGCAGTTGGGCCGAAGGCTTGCTGGAGGGCGTCGCTCATCTCGAGTTCATTGAAGTTCATGTCCCCTGCTGCGATTGTAGTGGCACTGGGATCGAAGCTCTCTGCTAAATAACGGGCAAATTCATAGCGGGCCGGTTTCGTCGGATCGCCCGGGATGTGGCAGTTGATGATGCGGAGCGGCTCTGTTTGAGTCCCATCGATGGGGTAGAGAGTGACCTCTTGAATGGTTCTTTCTGGTTCGTCATGGAAGAGTCCTTTGACGGAGTGAGCCTTTTGGACAATGAATTTCCGCTGATCGATCACTACGGCATTTCCTTCAGCGGCGATCACGGTGAAATGGGGAGGGAGCTGCTTTGCGAGTTCGGCCATAAATGGGTCGCTGCACTCTTGGAGGTTGATGAGTTGCTTCGGGTGGGTGGGGTGGTTGGTCATCTCAAGGATGAGATCGACGACGTGTTGATCCCGCACGGTTAGGCCAGTTCCCTCGATATAGATGTGCTCATCAGCGAGCATCGAGCGGCTCAATCCTTGCGAATTTTTCTCTGTCACCCAGTCCATATAGTTTGAATCGAGAACGTTCCACGAGGCAAAATGAATGTCTCCAAGAGTCATTCCGATCGGCAAGTGGTCCGAGGGAAATTGCCACTTCTCTTGAAGCTCCCCTACATAGGTTCCCATCGGTCGAAGGGTTGGCGTAGAGGCCAATAGATGCTTCATTTTCCGCATTGAGGCGCGATTTGAGCTGAGTTCGGTGGGGGAAGTGGCGGCTGATAGGGGTGTAGCATGGGTTGCGATGGGCGCTGTCAAGAGGGTTAGGCTGAGAAGTGAATGAATTTTTGCATCAGACATAGTGAGCTCCTTATTTAAAGAAAGGAGTCTAGGTGATGATGGGTCTTAATTCAATCTTAATGATTGTTTTGTCAACAGTTGATGAATAATCGAATTTTTTGATTCAGTTCATCCCATTCAGCTTCAGGGTCGGAGCCCTTGACGATCCCTACCCCTGAGTAGAGTGTGACAATATTTTTTTTGATTCTGCAGGAGCGGATGGAGACGACCCAATCAGAGGCGTCCCGAGTGGTCCAGCCGATGGCGCCACCATATAGGCCCCGCTCAAAGGGTTCGAGGGTTTCAATGGCGGCGAGGGCTTTTTCTTTGGGTGCGCCTGCAAGGGCGGGAGTAGGGTGGAGAAGGGAGATCACTTTAGCCTCCGATGAGGGGTCGATGAGTGTGGCGGTGCACTTGGAGTAGAGGTGCTGCACATTTTTGGTTTGATGGATGGAGGTGGGGGTGAAGGAGAGATGGGAGGCGTGGGGAGAGAGGATAGCGCCGATGTACTCTTTCACGAGGGAAAATTCATGGAGATCTTTGGGGCTGGCGAGGAGCTCTTTTTTTAACCGTTCGTCTTCGATGGGGTCGTCGCTTCGCCTTCTTGTGCCGGCGATCGCTTCGCTGATGATGTGGGAGCCGTTTCGTTGGAAAAGGCGTTCGGGAGAGGCGCCGACGAAAGCTTCATTTTCGAGTTGGAGGGCGAAAACATGGGCGTTTTGGGCTCTTTCCCGAAGAAGTGCGGCGAGTGCGAAGGGGTCGGGGGATGAGTTGAGTTCCAGGATGCAAGTGCGGGCGAGGACGACTTTTTGCAAGATCCCTTCATCGATGAGGCGGAGGGCTTTGTTCACTATTTGAATCCACTCTTTTTTCTCGGGGAGGAAAGTTTGCCGTGCAATATTGAGTGGGGCTGGAGGGGGGAGAGTTTTGATTTGTGTTTGAGTTGAGAGAATGGGGCCCGCTGAAAAAGGATAACAAAAAAACTGGGCTTCGGGCGGAGCGGGGTTTCCTTCCCGATCAGACCAAAAAATTTTCACGGTTTATCGCCGATGTAAAGAGTGACTCCGCCGAGAGCCATCGGAAGGGCGCGAAGGCGGGAAAATCCGGCTTCCTTCATGAGGAGGCAAAACTCTTTGCCTGAGGGAAAGTGTTCGATCGTCTCATTGAGGTAGCGGTAGGCTTCCGGTTTTTTCGAGAGGAACCCTCCGAGTCGGGGGAGGATGTGGCGGAGGTAAAAGAGATAGAAGCTCCGAATGGGTTTAGGAGGGAGGGAAAATTCTAGGATGAGGGCGCGCCCTTTAGGCTTGAGAACTCGGTGGATTTCTTGGAGGGCTGTTAGAGGCGTATTGACGTTGCGGATGCCGAATGAAAAAGTAGCGGCGTCAAAATGGGCGGCGGGAAAGGGGAGTTTTTCTGCGTCAGCGCGGAAAAATTGGGCTTTGCTGGCGAGCTTTTTTCGAGCGA
>CAZIML010000031.1:0-12953 GCA_964540255.1 uncultured bacterium | reverse complement strand
AAAGCGAACGCCGACTGTCTCACCCTTTCGGCAACCCCCATTCCCCGCACTCTTTATATGTCGCTTGTCCACGCCCGCGACATGTCGGTGATCAGCACTCCGCCGCAAGATCGCCTTCCCGTAAAAACCATCATCGCAGAAACAGAAGGGGAGCTCATTCAAAACGCGATTCTTCGCGAACTTTCTCGTGGGGGCCAAGCGTTTTACATCCACAATCGGGTAGAGACGATTTACGGCCATGCCGACCGGGTGCAAAAACTGATCCCCTCGGCAAAAATCGGCATCGTCCATGGGCAAATGGATCCTGACGCGGTCGATGAGATCTTCCACAAATTTAAAAGCGGCGCCCTCGATATTCTCTTCGCCACCACCATCGTCGAGAACGGCATTGACGTCCCGAACGCGAATACGATCCTGATCGACCGGGCCGACACCTATGGAATGGCCGACCTTTACCAACTGAGAGGCCGCGTTGGCCGTTGGAACCGGGCTGCCTACGCCTATTTCCTCATCCCCAAGAACGCCCGTCTCCCAGAACCTGCCCGCAAACGGCTGAACGCTCTTGTCGAAGCAGGCGGCTATGGCGGCGGGATGAAAATCGCCATGCGCGATCTAGAAATCAGAGGCGCTGGAGACATTCTTGGGATCCAGCAATCGGGGCAAGTCTCAGCGATTGGCTTTCACCTTTATTGCAAAATGCTCAAGCGAGCGATCGACGCCCTCAAGAAGCAGGCCCCCATTTCATTCAATGAGACGAAAATGGAGTTTTCCTTCGATGCCCGTCTCCCTGAAGAATACATCAACGAAGTCTCGCTTCGGATGGAGCTCTACTATCGGCTCGGCGAAGCGAACACCCTCCCTGAGATCGACGAACTTCTCGCTGAGATGAGCGATCGATTTGGCCCCCCTCCCGAACCGGTCATCTGGCTCTATCATCTCACTCGCCTCCGCGTCTTTGGAGCGGCCCATCACTTCACGCTCCTCAAGTTTAGTAATCTTTCAGTGATTGCGGAGCAGCAGCTCGGCAAAGAGACGATCCGAAAAACGCTCCTCCTCCCCAAAAAAGTGCAAAAGCCCAAAGAGCTGGAAGAGCACCTCATCGGAGAGCTAAAAAAGCAGTTCGCCTCCAGAGGCAGTTGCAAAAATCCCCGACCCGAAAAAATCGATGATTTTGAGTCAGGTTGATAGGGCTGCTTCAGCCCCTTGCCCCGATCTTGAGGGCATACTCGAAGCGAGTAGAGCTCAATATCGGGGTAGCAAAATGGCTCAAAAGGGCGATTTTGTCGGCGCGGGGATTTTTGCAACTGCCTCTCCAGTCTGTAAAAAGGAAATGGTCTCCCCCTTCAACCAGCCAGAATTTTCAGAAATAAATCATTGATATAATAAGTATCTCGTCCCCTCTTCTGGCTCCGAAGGATCCCAATCCCCTCTAACTGCTGGAGGTAGGCAGAAGCCGTCTGTCTCTTCGCAATATTCGCCTCTTCCAAAAATTTAATTTTACAATACGGCGAGCGAAAAATCACCTCGATCAAATCTTTAGAATATATCCGTGGTAGTTTAGCACGGACAATTTCAGCGGTTTCTTGAGTGAGACGATGAATGGCAACAATCTGTTCCCGGGTAGTGATCGCTGTTTGTTCAAGCCCTTGAAGGATGTAAAGAATCCATGGTTCCCATCCATTTGATTCTGTCACATGTCGAAGACCGTTGTAATAGGCTGCCTTATTGGAAATAATGTATCGCGACAGATATAGAATCGGGATTTCTAAAAGTTTTTTTTCGATTAAAAAAAGAATATTTAAAATCCTGCCGGTACGTCCATTTCCATCTGGGAATGGGTGGATGGCTTCGAATTGGTAGTGAATCATCGCCATTTGAATCAACGGGTCTAATGCATTTTCGGTATAGATGAATTTTTCCAGATGGGTCAACTTCTTTCTGATGACTTCTTCTCCATCAGGAGGGGTATACATTATCTCCCCAGAACCATTCACTAGTTTGGTTCCCGAGATTTTCCGAATCCCTTGAGTTGAATTTTTCAGAATTTGGACTAATTCTATAAATAAAGGAGTCGTTAGCAGCCGTTTATTGACGGCCAAAGCGTGGTACCCATACCAAAGTGCATCTTTGTAAAAAAGGACCTCTTTCGTTTGCGGATCAATCTCTACATCCCCATCAGCAAAAGCTCGATATAATTCGTCATTCGTAGTGACAATATTTTCGATCTCAGAAGACACTTTCGCTTCAGAGAGTCCCAGCGCTTGAATGAGCACTGTTTGATTGGGAATCAAATGCCCTGAAATTCGAAGTTCAGCAAGAGCCTTGTTGGCCCGAATGGCCATTTTAAGCACAGCAGTGGTCTCAACTGCTGCTGCAGGCGGATGGTCCGGCAGATCGTTGTAAGGCACTCTCGGGTTATAATTCATCGCGTCTCAATCCCATTCTAGCGATATGTTGATCCAATCGACATATCCGTAAAATATGTCGAAAAAATGACAAAATGTCGACATATTTAATTTTTTAAAACCACAAGCAATTGACAATCAATATCTAACAAATCCGCGACAGCCATCAAAAATGCCTAGTGGGTGAGAGAATCGATGATTTAGAGCGGCCTCACCTACTCGATTTCATAGACGACAGTTACATTCGCTGTCAAAGAGACCTCTCCAGGCTCGATCGGGGGAGCGGAGCCTGCCACCTTAGAGAAGAGGGCGATGCTATGGGTGGGAGAGCTCACTTGAGTGTTGTTGAGCGAGATCGACAGGACGCGCACCAGGCGGACCCCTGTAGATTGGGCGATCGCTGCGGCGTCTTTGACTGCATTCGATCCAGCGGAGGCAAGAGCCTCGTTCCAATAGTCTCTCGGATTGCGTAGCCCAAAACGAATATCGGTGATGCTATTCGCTCCCGCATCGTTGGCTGAATCGATGATCTCCCCCGCCATATCGAGCTTTGGAGTGTGGATCAGAAGAGTATTTGTCACTTCGTAGCCGACAATCTCAGCACGCCAGTTGGAGGGAGGGTTGGGAGGACAAATCGAGTAAATGGGGTTGATCGAAAAGTGGCTTGTTTCATAATCGTCCTTTGTCAACCCGATCCGCTCTATCCGGTCGATCGCATTTTGCATGCGGAAACTATTTTGGGCCAAAGCGTCTCTCGCCGTATCCCCTCGGGTCACGACGCCGATCTTCATTTGGAGCTCATCCGACGGCTTGCGCAGAGTGGCCGATGCGCTCAAAGTCAACTGAGGCACATCGGGATTTACCCCAAAAAGGGAGACGAGAGGAAGAAAAAGAGCGAGTATATATCGTTTCATGGGATCCCTAAGTAAGGTTTTAACTGCTCATAGCTATGAGCAAACGTTCGGCGAGCCGCTGCGTTAAGACGAAAAGTTTCATGATTTGCCGATGTAAACTCAACCACCCGATCGTAAATTTGTTGCAGTTCACGATTCTTCAGGCTTTCTTTTTTAAACTCTGCGTCGGACAAATCAGAAGCCTTTCTCAATTCGGCATATTTCGCTTCGTACTCAGACTGCACGCTGCTATTTGCATAAAAAATGGTAGACAACGAAAACCAAGAATAGTTGGTCACTTCGACCCGCTGTCCCTGAGCTTCCCTAACTGCGTCAAACGCCCTTTTTTTCAGATCATCAACAAGAGTGAATGCTTTCTGATCGCTGATTTGAAGAACGCAGATTGGCCCCACCCATCGCCCTTCTCTCATCCCTGCATTTTCCAGAATGGTGGTCGATTCGCCTAACAAGAAATCTCTCACTTCTTCTTCGCCAAAGTACCCATGAGTCTCCTCAGAAAGTTCCCGGGCTGCTGCATTGACGATCACCGATTCTCCAATCTTTAAATCAGTGGGATCAATGCCGCCAGACATGGTCGTGTAAGTGTGATGAGCTGGATCGGCCTCTTTTTTGGCTTTGTTGACGAACCCAAGGCATACCCTTCCCTCATTCAGAATCGCCACTCCAGAGGAAACAGGGGCTTTGGGAGATCCCTTATCGATCGAGGCCAATATAGCTTTCAAAGCCGCTTCTTCAGCCACACGAATGTGAGGCGGCAAATCTTCAACACGAGCTAAATTCGCGACAACAGTCTCCCGATTGAATGGGGATAAAGCAACAGCAGCCATACAGACTTTCCTTTTGTGACTTTTAAGAGGAGGACATTCTGCCCGAAACTCTCAATTTATCGCAAGACTTGGTCGCAAGGGCGAGAGCTTCTTTCCAAAATGGTTCAGGAGAGGCGAATAACTCCTCCAAGCTCGACAAAAGAACGACGTAGGCAATCTCTTCTTTCAGTTCTAATTCAGCAAGGGCCTTCGACCCCTTTTTCTCTCCGTTCAAAATCTGGAGCTGCTCGATACTTCTAGACAAACTCTCCTTCAGCTCTCCCACCTTCTTCTCGATCACTTCCTGAGAATGAGTCGGCATGGGCGAGGAAAAAATCTTTTCCAAAACCTCTTTCCGCAATTCCCTTTCTCCAAATCCTTGGACTGCCTCATCAAAGGGGAGATACCCGATCCCTTTGAATCCAAGGCCCCCGCTCGTCGTATTGATGAACTGAGTCGATCGGTGCCGCTTTGCAAAATCGGAAATGGCAGCCGACTCCATCACCCACCGAACCGCTGTATCAACCCATTTCCCATCTCTCCCCTTCCGTTTCAACAATCGGTCGAGGGCCGCTTTGTGGGGGTCCATTTCACGAAGAGGCACCTCTTTTGCAACACCCGGAGAATATCTCCGCTTTCCTGTATAAGCGAGATCGATTCCATTGAGAAGAATCGGGTTGCACCCCAAAAATTGGGCCCACCCGATGCAGATCGCCGTCACTGAGAGGGTCTCTTGGGAAAAATGGGCGAGGAGCGGCTCTTGAAATCCCAGCTCCTCTTCGATCCAAAGTTCCATCAGCCCTCCGATGCCGCTCCGAAGATAGCCAAAGGGGCCGTTCATCGTTTGAAAAGTTCCTGGATGAACGCGGGTCGAATAGAGAAGGGGCATCTCAAAAGCAAAACTATTCCTCATTCTGAGATATTCCTCCTCATTTGGGTCGAGCGCCATACCGAAGTGGGGGGTGATCCCCCTTGATGAGAGGGCGGCAAGGGTCGATCCCCCGGCGATGATCAAAGCTCGATTCTCCAAATGCTTTAACGAATCGATCGTCGCGGCAAGGGAGGGGCCCGCTCCGCAAACGACCGCGGGAACATTGGCAAAAGCGCCTTTCAATCCATTCGCATAAAAAGAGCGGGGAAGATGGTTGAGATTCTGAAGAAAGTTTTGAAATAGTTCATCTCCATGGATCCGATCATACCAAATCGCATAGGACAATGTGGTTTTCCTTAAAATCTCAAGCCGGAGCTTCTTCCCCCTCTTTTTGGAGGGGAGAGAAACGAGCTCGACCCGCTGCCGGGCGAATTTTCGAGTGAGGCTCTCGAGCCCGTCAGGAGTCAATAGTTCGAAATGAACTTGGGGATCTTGGAGAATGATAGGAGCCTCTTCCCTTTCTAAAAATGAGCGGAGGATCCCCGCCTCATCTTCGAGAAAGACAAGCTGGCGGGAGGGATCTCGATGAAGCCACTCTTTGACTTGAAAGTAGCCTTCTCCCCTACCCACTCCATAAATATACAAAAGCTCAAAGGGCTCTAAGGAAATTGAGGGAAGAGACTCTTCTACAGGTTCTAGAGGATCGAATTGATGGACGGTCAAAGCGAGTGAAGGAAACCGCTCCATTAAAATCGAAAAAGCTGTGTCAACGGGGCTCATAAAACTCCTCATCGAGCAACTGCCCCTCTTCACTCCACATCCGATCCCACCCCACTCTCCTTCCATTGACAAAGGAGCACTTCCTCTTCACCTGTCCATTCGGCCAGTAAAGGATCACCTCCCCGTGGAGTTCTCCATTCAAGCGCGGTTCGACCGTCTTTAAGTGCCCTTCTTCATAGTAATACTCAGAGCCTGACGCATAGAGGGCTCCATTCGGATAATATACACAAATGGGTTCAAAAGTTGGAGCTTGCCCGCGTCGGACAGCCGCTGAATTTGAATCCGCCTGCATCGCTAAACTTTTTAAGTTTAGCTGCTTCGGCGCCGGCTTTGCCTGATTCAAATTCAGGGCGTCTTCTTGGCAAACTTCAACTTTTGAACCCATTTGTGTATAGACTTTCTTCATGCCTTTTAATTTTCACAAATTCCCCAATTCTCCGCAGTATAAAACAATTGCGAAGCTTCTTTGAATTTGGTACACCCAATTTCATGGAACATTTTGATACGATCATTATCGGAACGGGCGCCGGCGGCGGAACGATTGCCCACAAGCTCGCGGCTTCAGGACGTCAGATTCTGATCCTTGAGCGAGGGGGCTTCCTCCCCAGAGAAAAGCAAAATTGGGATCCCGCCTCCGTTTTTGTCGATGGAGCCTATAATTGCGGCGAACAGTGGGTCGATCGAAAGGGAAATCTGTTCGAACCTGGAACCCACTATTTCGTCGGAGGAAATACAAAAGTCTATGGAGCCGCCCTCTTCCGTTTGAGAGAAAGAGATTTTGAGGAGATCGAACATTACGGGGGAATTTCTCCTGCGTGGCCCCTCAAATACAAAGATTTTCAGCCCTATTACCTCGCTGCAGAAAAACTTTATCAAGTCCATGGAGCTCGAGGACAAGACCCGACAGAGCCTCTCGAGTCAAACCCCTATTTTCACCCCCCTGTCAGCCATGAGCCCTTCATTCAAAAAATATTCGATCGCATCCAAGCCAAAGGGTGGAAGCCATTCCATCTCCCTTTAGGAGTCCGACTGAATGAAAAGCACCCAGAAAACAGCCTTTGCATTCGATGCGATACGTGCGATGGATATCCCTGCCTCGCAGATGCAAAATCGGACGCCCATCATCTTTGCATTCAGCCGATTTTAGGGCAAAAAAATGTGAAGCTTCTCCTTCACGCGAAAGCAACCCGCTTGATCCACGACCCGGCTGGAAAAAAAATCAGCGCCGTTGAAGTGGAGTTGAATGGAAAGCAGGTCCAATTCAGCGCTCGAGAGTTCATCGTCTCTTGCGGAGCGATCAACTCATCTGCCCTTCTACTGAGATCAAAAAGCTCTCGTTATCCCGACGGTCTTGCCAACAGTTCAGGTCTCGTAGGGAAAAATTACATGTGCCATATCAATTCAGCGGTCATCGCCCTCTCCAAAGAGAAAAATCGGGTCCGATTCCAAAAAACAATCGGACTCAATGACTATTACTCAGGAGCCGAAGATTCCAAACTGCCGTTAGGACACATTCAACTCCTTGGGAAAGTGAAGGGTCCGATGCTTCAGGGAGACGCCCCGTTTTTCACCCCTCGAAGCCTCCTGAGGGCGATCGCAGATCATGGAGTGGGTTGGTGGATCACTTCGGAAGATCTTCCGAGTCCGAAAAATCAAGTAAAAGTGGATGAATCGGGAAAGATCCACCTCCACCAGTTCCCGACGAACGAAGAGGCTCACCGCCGCCTCTTGAAAAAACTCAAAGAAGTGGCTCGGGCCGGAAACGAGACGCCCACTGTTTTTCTTACGAAAAGAATCCCGATTGGAGGCGTTGCCCATCAGGTGGGGACTTTGCGGTTCGGCAACGACCCAAAAACCTCAGTCCTCGATCTTAACTGCCGGACTCATGACATTGAGAACCTCTACGTTGTCGATGGGAGTTTTTTCCCTTCGAGCGGAGCGGTCAATCCGGGCCTCACGATCATTGCAAACGCCCTTCGAGTGGGAGACTTTCTTACTGCCAATCGATGACTGCTTTGATCTCGTTCGGACTCCGATGTAAGAAAGGTTCTTGAAATTGAGTGAACGGAGTTCGGCTTGTGATCATCTGTTCAATCACCCCGGGCCATTGATGCATCGCCGCTGCCAAATCTGCCACTGCCCGTTTGAAGTCATCTCCTGATGCGTTGACACTTCCGAAAATCACCTGGTTCTTCAAGACGAGCTGATTCATGAGTTCTCCCCCATCGATCGAGATAAATCCATCTTCAGGAATTCCGGTGATCGCATAGATCCCATTGGTCGCTAAATTCTTCGTCAAATCAAACTCCAATTTAGCCACCCCGGTCGCATCGATGATGAGATCAAACGTTTCGTTTACCTGCCCATTGAGGTAAATGCCCCCCATCGCCTTCAACAATTTGGGCCGAAGCGTCTCGGGGCCTACTCGATCCAAACCGTAGACTTTTGCTCCCCTCAAACAAAGCACCATCGCGCCGAGAAGTCCGACGGGCCCCATTCCAGCAACCAATACTTTTTTCCCCTTCACCCACTTCGTCGGATCTCCTGAAACAGGCTCTCTTGCCGACTGAATCCGGCACGCCCGATCGACTGCTTTTTCAACAATCGTCGTCGGCTCCGTCAAAACCGCCAAAGATTTTAAATCGGGAGGTACTTTGACGAGATACTTTTCCTCATCGACCACAAACTCAGCCTGAAATCCATGCCGCTGTTTGATCCCCCGCTCCGTGTAGAGACCAGATTCGCAAAGATCTTCGCAGTTCTTTTTGCACATTTCGCAAACCGAGCAGGGGCGTCTTACAGTGATGACGACCCAGTCATTGACTTTTACGCTCCGCACCGACGCCCCAACCTCGACCACCCGCCCCACCATCTCGTGGCCGATGATCAACTGCTTTTCCCCCGGAGGAGCATCAGCCCTTCCGCCAGCAGCTTCCTCTCGATCGGTCCCGCAAATCCCCACCTGCAGCACTTTCACTTTCACTTGGCTTCCCGTCTCGATCCGGGGCTCGGGCCAATCGATCAATTCAATCTTTTTTGTGTGAGGAACAAGGGCAATCGCTTTCATTTTTTTCCTTTAGAGGCAGCTTTCATCTCACGATAAAAAGGCAAAAAGGGGACAGAAATGACACTCCCTTTTTCAACCCAAATCGTTTTTATTTCTAAGTGAGAAGCGAGACAGATGAAGGGGGCGCGGATCGTCTCATTATAGCCCATGGCTTGACGAATTGCCCCCTCGTCGATCTTTTCCGCTTTGCATTCAATTAATAAAAGGGGGGACATTTCTTGTGAATAACAAACAATATCGAATCGGCGGAACCCAATCCCCTTTTCAACAACGATCAGCCCCTTGGGAAAGCCCAGTTCACCGACCATTTTCTCAAGCAGCCGCTGCCTCACCTCTTCTTCAGGAGTGTGAGCCACCGGCCGATTGCGAATCAAACAGTTAATGGATCTGGACGAGTCCATAGTTTTGGTCTTCACGTCGGTAGATCACCTTGATTTTTTGATCTTCTTCCGATTTATAGATCAAGAAGGGATCGCTTGTGATCTCCATTTTCATGATCGCCTCATCTTGAGTGAGAGTTTTCAGAGGCATCGTCTCCTTCGCGACCACTTGATGGAGTTTGTAACGCTCTTCTTCTTTCCTTGCAGACTCAGCTTGGATCTCATCGTTGATGATGCTCAAATCATCCTTCAACGCTTGGATCACGTTCACATGGATGTCGACGGTGCTTAAGTGTTTGTTCCGATACGACTGCAGTTTCGTCTTATATTTGCGGATCAACCCCACCACTCGATCGACTGCCTTATCGATCGCTTCGTACATATTGTCTTTACCCACATTCACTTTGATTTGGAAGCGGATGAAGTTCATTAAAATCGAGCAAGTCTTTTCCAACTTCTGCGCATCCAGTACAACGTGGACGTCGATGATTTGATCAGTGATTCGTTCGATTCTCGCTAATTTTTCCCAGACGTAGCTTTTCAGAGCGTCGGTCACCTCGATGTGTTTCCCGACGATGTAAATCGTATAACCTTCATTGGCAAACTTATTCGTTTTTGGCATAATCCACCTTGAATATAACACACCACTCTACCATTACCTCGCTGCTTTGCCAAGTGAATTTTATGATTTTAAATACTCAAGGACTTCTTCTTCAGTCGATTCCCTACCTGGGGCAAAAAAAAATCCTGAAAATTCTCTCGCATGAACAGGGCCTGATTTCCCTTTTTGCTACAAAAACGAACCTCACCCCTTTTTGTTTAGCTGAGTGGGTCTATCGAAAATCGACCCGCGAGATCCACACGCTCCAAGACGCAACTCTCCTCGACCCGCTCCTCGAGCTGAAAACCGACTATCAGCTTCTCTCCCTGGCCGGCTCTATTGCCCAAGATCTTCTCAAAACCCAGTTCCCTGGCAAAAAGGGGCCCCTCGCCCTTGCCTACGCCTACCTGAAACGGCTCCCCTCCAACCCCGCCATCCTCGCCGCCAGCTTCAAGCTGAAGCTTCTCCTCCACGAAGGGCTCCTCTCGGAAGAGCCCGACCCCACCTTCACCCCTGACGAATGGAGCCAAGTGGAGACCCTCGCCTTTTCCCGCCAATTCTCTCCGATCCAAGCCCTTACGAAAGCCCCCTTCGGAAAGATAGAAAAATTATTTGAAAACAGACTGTCATAAACCAATTTACTTTTAATACAATTTGCAATAAAATATCCGAACTAAAAATAGGATATTTCAAATGAGCACAGAAATTACAACATCAAATTGGAGAATCCTCCGAGATCAACTCTTAGAGGCCTGCGGCGAATTAGAAAACTCGGATCAAGCCGCCCAGAGAAGAGCAGAAGTGGTCATCGGAGCAATATTTCGCTCTACCTCCCCTGATGCAGTGCTAGTCGTGAACCGTTTTCGTGAAGCCGCTGTCTTTCAGACAACGACTGCATGGCGCAGATATTGCTTGCTTCTCAAACGGATTCCCGACCACAAGGCGAACGAGCGATTATTAGAGATTCTTCGTCTCAAAAGCAGACACCCGCAGCTTGAAAAAAACCAGTTGGCGTGCGATCTCTTAAGCCTCCTCCAGAACTACCCTGAATCGTTTGACCTTGCAAAATCGGCCGCTGAAAAGCATCTTCGGAAGAACAGTTCGGAAGATTGCATTTTAGCCCTCCGCTACTACACCTTTCTTTTTAGGGATCCATACAATCGCCACAAAGAGATCCAGAATGGATGGATCGCTCCTCTCATCGGGAAAGCAAAGGAGCTTTTGACATCAAACGAGCCTCAGAATGTCTCTCTTGCCTATTCCTTTTTTTCAGTTTTGATTGAGAATGGAACAGATCAGCAAAGAACCTTAATCACTCCCTCGGTCGTTCAAATTTGGGAGCGGCTCGCCGAACAAAATGGTCAGAGCTCTCTTTTTGGCCGTTTGGTGGCAAAGCTAGAAAGAACTCTGAAAGGATCCGAAAACGAGCATCAACGGATAAGCCCCTTCGACGCGTAGTTTTCGACTGACGAAAGGGTGTAGATGTCGGTTTGGCACGAAGATAAGATGGTCGTTCCGGCCAGGAGATGGAGTGTTTCTGCCACAGTCGCTGGACCGATCTCCTTTGGTGAACCTACTTTTTTTCTTAATAGCAAGCAATGAGCATGGTGGGTGAGTTGGGACTCTTGATCCATTGGATTTTTGTACAGGACCACTTCGAGCTCTTGATTAAGCTTAGCAAATCCCCTAAAGTCGGTCACGCCTCCAATCACGTAAGCCCAAACATCTTCTCGATGAATCTCTGAATGAGGATAGTATTCTTCTTTATGCTGAAAAATATTGCGTCCATCGATGGGAGCTTTTCCGATTGCTGTCCCATGAAAATGGGAAAAATGGAACAAGCCAGAAAAAACCAAAGGTCTTCCGACACGGAGGTAAATTTTCCCATAGAAATCGAGCATAGAAAAAGATTCATCTTTCACTTCAATTTGATGGCTTGCCTTTGCCTCATGAGGGAGGACGAATAGGCCGCCCGCAACAAAGTCTTTTCCTACAATGGTTTTATTGTAGTCGCCCGATTTGGGATCAGTTGATGTGGCGAAACAATACCCGTTAATCACGACGGCTTCGCCCACCGATTCAATCCCTTTAGGACTTGCGAGTTCAAAGCCCGCAGCGAAATCTCCTGCCTCGAAGCGGCGGGAGGTTAAATCATGAGGAAGGTTTGCAGCAATCACGTCGACGACCGAACCCAAATGCCCAGCAGCACATTCTCCATGGCCCGTCTTTCTAAAATGAATCACGAGAGCTCCTTTCTAGGGGATATTCTGGGAGAAAAGGATATTCGTCAACAGAAGAAGGCTGATCGGTGTATCAGCGAGTTTTAAACATCAAGAACTTCCAACAAAACGAGAATTCATAGTTCAAAAAGAATCGGCTAAGGCTCGATACTCAACAACATATTCATCTAACGGTTGGAACATTTCGGGATGCTTGAAAAAATCGGTTTTCCCTCTCTCACAATCCTCTTTTGAAAGAAAGGAGACGACCTCTCCTTCCCGATTTTTGATGGCCATTGAGCCATCTTTCCTACAAATGACAGACTTCTTTCCCCCTTTGTGGATGGCTTCTTTTGGTAAAGAGCGATCCAGGATTGCGGCCATATCCCATGTTGGACGAGTCATCATCCACAATTTATCATCCCCTTGGGGAGTACTCTGTATGGCTTTTGCTGTAAAGCTGTGCAGTGGATGAGATAGCCCCTTGTGTTGAGGCAGCAAGCCATTGTAAAAGCTCTTTGTGTGGTGTGGGGTCCTTCCGATGCCCATATGTAGTACAACGGGTACATTTGGGTGAGTTAAAGCGGTCATGGCCATCTCCAAATGAGGAAATAACCCCTCGTGAATTGGCTCTGATGGATTGACCTGTAATCCTGAGAGTACGTAAGAAATCCAAATTTCGGGTCGGATCTCTTTTTTCTGAGAAGCTTCATGCATTTCTAATGTGTGGCGAAACGCCATCGCGCCCGCTTCAATCTCGCGTAAAAAAAACCGCTTTTGATTCTCAGTCCAACGCTCACAACTCTCATCCCAAAGCTCAGCTATGACTTCAGACCCTCTTGCACTACCGTGCTTTCCGTGCAATCTCCACCAGATCGCTACATTGTTATCTGTCAAACGGGAGAGGACA
>CAZIML010000030.1:0-13083 GCA_964540255.1 uncultured bacterium | reverse complement strand
AACTCCGGAATTCACTTTCCGAATCGCTCGGATGATCGAAGCGATTTGAGATGCCCCCTGATCGGGAAGATCGTCGCGCGCCACCATTGTGATCACTGCATGTTTCAGCCCCAGCTCCTTGACCGATAGAGCGATCCGTTCCGGCTCATCTGCTTCGGGAGCTTTCGGAGTTTTGCTGAAATCGATATCGCAAAAGCCGCAATTTCGAGTACATTCTTTCCCCAAAGCCAGAAAAGTGGCCGTTTTTTTTGTATAACACTCAAACCTGTTCGGACATTTTGCCTCTTCGCAGACGGTGTTGAGCCGATACTTATCGATGATTTCGTTCGTCTTAAAGATTTGTCCCCCGGTCGGCAACTTTCGGTGGAGCCAGGAGGGAAAACGGCCCACTCCTTCTTCGGGGTTTTCAGGAAGAACATTGAGTTTATTCATCGTTTCACTTTCGGGGGGAAGTTGATCGGTGTTTCTCTTGCAATCAGAGCCGCCTCATGCCAGCTTTCGGCGATCGTCGGGTGGGCATGGATTGTCTCTATCACTGACTCTAGCGTGAGTTCATTTTGGATAGCAAGCGCCATTTCTCCAATCAGGTTAGAAGCTTCGTGGCCAATCACGATCGCTCCCAGAATCTGCCCTGTTTTTTTCTCTGAGACGATCTGAGCGAACCCTTCAGTTTCCATGGCAGCCTGCGCTTTCCCGAGGGCCTGAAACGGGAACGAGCCTGAAGTGGCATCAAACCCCTCTTTTTGCGCCTGCTCAAGAGTCATTCCTACGGTGGCGATCTCAGGAGAGGTGAAGACGACGGCGGGAACAGCTTCGTAGTGCATATTCGAATCGACGCCGCAAGCGTTGCTAGCAGCCACGATCCCTTGGTGGGAGGCGACGTGTGCGAGCATCCATTTTCCCGTCACATCTCCAATTGCATAAATTCCCCGCACCTCTGTTTCCATTCGATCATCGGTTTCGAGACATCCTCGGTCATTGACTTTGAGCCCCGCTTTTTCGAGGTGGAGCCCCTCTGTGTAGACCTTTCTTCCCACAGAAACGAGGGCGAGATCGGCCTCGAGAGTCTCTCCCCCTTCCAATGTGACTTTTACTTGGGGCCCCTGATTTTCGATCGATTGTACTTTGACATTCGTCCGAATCTGGATCCCTTTTGCCGTAAAAGATTTTGTCATGAATTGAGCGATTTGAGTCCCTTGTGCGGCTAAAATCGTTGGGAGAGCTTCTAAAATCGTCACTTTCACTCCAAGTTCTGCAAACAGGGAGGCAAATTCGCACCCAATATAACCTCCTCCCACAATCGCTAAACTTTTCGGAAGTTCAGTCACTTCGAGCATTGAAGTGGAGTTAAGGATTCTTTTGTGGTCGCAAGGGAAGGCGCGGATATCGAGCGGAATGGAGCCAGTGGCGATGATGATTTTATCGGCATCGATGAAAAGCTGATCGTGACCCATCACCTTGAGTGCTTTCGGCGATTCGAATTGAGCCGTTCCTCGATAGATCGTGATTTTATTCGACTTGATCAAACCGTCGAGCCCCGTTCGGATTTTGGCGACCACCTGATCTTTTCTTTGTTTCATTTGATCGTAATGGAACGAAATAGGGCCGGTCGTAATCCCAAAATCTTTCGCCTTGCGCACTTGGTGAAGAACCGAAGCGTTGGTGAGAAGAGTTTTTGTTGGGATGCATCCGACGTTGAGACAGCACCCTCCTAAAAGATCTTTTTCGATCAAAGCGACCGATTTTCCGAGCTGCGCCGCTCGAATTGCCGCTACATATCCTCCTGGACCCGATCCGATCACCGCGATGTCATGCTTCTTTCTGTCAGCCATATGAACTCCATTGAAAATACCAATTATAAGAAAAAAGGGGCTTTCCTTATACTCTGTTTTTAGAGGGTGTGAGATGAAACCTAAAAAACGTCAAAAATTGTGTTACAACTGTGAAGGGGAAGTCGATCTCGATGTGATCGTTTGTCCTTTTTGTGCGGCTGATTTGCGGGAAGAAAAGCCTGAGCAGCAACGATCTACGTACAATTCCACCGCATCGGTGAAGAATATGAATACCCAGCAATCGCTCTATCCGCCGGCCCAGGCGCCCAAAGCTGCAGCTCCGGAAGAAGCGATGATTGAGGAGGAAGAAGCGGGGGAAGAGGAAGGGGTTAAAAATATTTACGCCCCGATTGTTCTCATGACTTTGGGGGCTCAGCTCCTGATTTTTGGTCTTTTGATGCTCATTTTTTCGAGTCATGGGACCTTGATCTTGAAGTGGGACGCCCGTTTTTGGTTTTTTTATATTTTTGCCTCGATCCCATTTTTGATTTTCGGCTATCGCGCCCTTTCTAAAATGTAAGAAGAGGGCCGAAGAGGTAGAAAATCAGATAGAGGATGAAGGTAGGGATCAAGGCTGCGAGAAGGAGCTGAAGCGGCTGAATCCTACCGCCAACTTAGGCTCCACTTCTCATATTCTTTTAGAGTGACCCGGTATCTCCCCACGTTTCCTTCATGAAGGCTCGTCACTATGGTCTCGACAACCTCAATGAATTGTTTTTGGTCCTTGGTTGGAACAAGATCTACAGCTTTTTTTCTGATGAACGCGTCCGCTATTTTTTTATCCATGCATTCTTTCACAACTGCGCCTACTGTTTCTTTAATGATATCGCGATAGCGAAGCCGGAAGGGATCTGGATCTCCTAACGCTTTACGTGTTGCGGAATAGCGGGAGGCGGAACGTTCGTAAGCCCACACAAAAATTTCGGCAAATAGCTCCACCCGGTTCAACTCATACACACCGATGAGCCCGTTGATATATGTCTGTTCAGGCACATCTATAAATGAGAGGGGGGATAAATTTTCTCGGATGAGAGGGATATTTGCCGCAAGGCGGGAAACCCGTTTGTTTACATCTTCAAAGGGTTGGAGATAGGGAAGATGGACCATCAAGAAAAAAGACTGTTCAAAAGGGTTCTTGATCGCTGCTGCAGTATCGATGATCTGTTGAAAACATTCGCTCACTAGCTGGGGAACAGATAAGGGAATATATACTGACCCTCCGATTCCCACAGAAATCGTTCGAAGAGAGCCGCAAGCTGGATCCGGAAGTAAGTTATCCGATAATAATGCATGCAAGTTGAGAATCGAATATCGGCTCAGTGCAAGTTCTGGTGTTGAATCAATTAAAAATTCAATCGCAGCTTTGTGATTTAAAATCATTTGTGTTTCGCGCTGGTCCTTTCCTTCAGCCGCAACACCTGAGCTTAGCAATCGTTCGGTCTCGAGTAATGAGTAGGTATTCCCTTCCAATCGGCTTGAGTTCCATGATAAGTCGATTAACAACCGGTTGAATATTTGACGTGCATAAGTCCCCGCTGGCCGATCTCCGTCCGTTTTTCCCACATCAAACAACCGTTTTCTCACTGATTCTGATAAATAATAGGTTACGTTCGGTCGGTATTGATCTAAAAACTCTCGATTGTAGCTTACATGCCGCCTGCTCTGGATGGGCCGGGTAACTTCTAACTGGATCGATTCAGCCGCTCGAGACAGAAGGATCGTATCCTTGGGGGGGGGGAGGGGAACCCCCTCATCGGTTTTCACTGGTAGACAATATCTGCGTCCTTTGGTAGCCCCGGTGGCCACTAAAAGCCCCTCCTTAACCATAGAAGCCAAACGGTATCGAAGAGTGCGGGATGAAGGGGCTGGGGTGAGCCCGATTAAAATTTCTTCTAGTGAAGCCCCCTCTGAAAATCGTCCAACTATTTCTAGAATCAGATCTTTTTGCGGTATTTGCTTTTCCATAATGGTTCCCCTTCAAAGCCTTATTCTACGACGAAGGGGGCAATTCGGCAACCAAAAGGTGCGTAATTCGGCATTATTCGGCAAGATTTGGCATATTTCGGCAACTTCAGTGGGGGCACTAGTGAGTGAGGGGTCCGAAGAGGTAGAAAATTAGGTAGAGGATGAAGGTAGGGATCAGGGCTGCGAGAAGGAGCTGGAGCGGCTGGATTCCTTTGTCGAAGTGTTTTCTTAAAATTGCATAACCTGCCGGATTGGGGGCGTTGGCGATCACGGTCAAGCCGCCTCCGGCAATCACTCCTGTAAAAATCGCATATTGAAAAGCCTCACCCCAATCGGGAACGAGGGTCGAGAGATAGGAGATCGCCGTATTGTCATTGAATCCGGTGAGGGCGATGGCCACTCCCATCACTGAAAGGGGGCTTAAGTCCTCTAGAATTGAGACGACCCACCAACCTTGAAGCCCACCATGGATCACCAAGCCAGCGAGGAAGAGTCCCACCATCAAGGGCCTCGTCAGGTTGATTGCGTATTGGTGGGGCCGGGTCGCTTGATGAAAGCCGATGAAGAAAAGGAAGCTCGCGATGAAAATCGCAGGGTAATGAGAGACGAAGACAATCCAAGCCATGAAGAAGATATGGATCAAAGTAATCCACCTGGGGATGGGGCGGCTAGGGCCCTTTGTCGCGTAGCTTGAATAGATTCCGACTGCTTTTCTTCGGAGGTTGAGAAGGGAGAGTTCTTCTCTAAAATAGAACCAATAGAGAAGGTTCGACACAATGATCCCTAATGCGGCCTTCCATCCAAAATCATAAAACATATCGGCCATGCTCCAGTGCCAGCAGTGTGCGAGGACAAGCACTGCGGGAGATGCAAAGTCGGTCAAAACCCCTCCCACCGAGATATTGACGAAGAGGAGAGCAATGGTCGCATAGGCCAGCTTTGAGCTTGGGTGATAGTGGTAGAATTGGCGGGAAAGGAGGACGGCGCAAAGGGCCATCGCCCCCGCCTCGGTGATGAACGATCCCAAAAGAGGTCCCACAGTCAAAAGAACAAACCACCAAGCAGAGAGAGAACCGCCGAGACCTTTTGCGAACCAGTGGATCAGTTTTTCTCCCAAATGAACGATCGGCCTTGTGGCCGAAATGGCCAAAATCACGACGACAAAGAGGGGCTCGGTATAGTCGCGGGTATTGATATATTCGAGACCGATCGTCCATCCATAGATGATCGCGATGCAGATGAAAAGGGGGATGGCCCATAAAGCAAAGACGATTTCCACTTCTGAAAAGAAGTAGAGGATTTGGACCCAAAAGCCCCGCTCCCTCTTTTTCCCCATTCTCGCAGGTTTTTGGAGCGACTCGAGCCGCTTGGCCCATGCGTGCACTTTGTAGACGCAGAGGGTATGGAAGATCGCTAAGATAAAAATGATCAGGGCAATCAAGTGGAAAGGGGTATAGTTGAGCGATTCGAGTTGTAAAACGACGGGATGTTTGAGGCAGTCGAATTTCGCAGGCTGCTTGACGATCTCAGCTAGAATCATAATCCCCTTATTATCTCATTCCCTTTTTCAGGGGAAGAGAAAGGAGAGTGGATTCCTCAACAGTGTTTAGAGGGTGTCTAAAAATCAAGGGTTCATCGAGTTTTTGGATTATTTTGGAAGATTTCCGACTTCAAAGCTTGGGGGGCTATATACCCTGTCGATATTGCCCCCTAAGACTTGAAGCTGTGAGGATATCCTTGATATGTATTGTTGTTTATATTATAATTTATGGAAAATAAAAAACCATTCTATGGCAGCATTAACTCCATCTTCTTTATATAGACCTACATTGCACTACCCTAAGCGCAGATGCTCTCTCAGCAGAGTCGTATTCGCGACCGCTATGGCAGTCGCTCTAGCTTCAACTCGCGTTTTAGCGATGCTTCCTTCGCGCTTCCCCACAGACATGAGCGTAGATGTGGCCCGTTCCGGTATCCCAGAAAGAAACTTTGAGCAATTTTGCGTTCCTCTCCATGTGTTTCGAGAGAAAACAGTTCCTCCTGAATTGCTTCAACTCAAGACGAATAGTTCCAAGCCGGTTGCGTTATTCGCTACTGCAAAACAAGACCATAATGGAGCTCTAGATCCCGGCAGCAAAGTCCCGCTTATGCTCTCCCTCAGTAAGGAGTACAATTTTAAATACGTTGTGATTGAAAGCTTGGATGAACTAGGCAGAGAGATCGATAAGGGAGCAGAATATGGGCCTGTGAAGCTCGTAATCTTTCATTCTCATATGACTCCTACCCACTTCTACCTATCTGAAGACAATAACGTAACGTTTGCAAGTGACTTCCGGCGCTGTTTTCAGAATGCATCTCCAGACGCTCGAGTGGTCATGTTGGGTTGTCGGTCGGGCGAGCCGGGCGGTGAGAGACAATATTCCCTAGCAAGATGGATCTCTGCTACCGCTAGGAGACTGGTTTTTGCTGCTACAAGCATCATATATGGAGACCAAATACAGTTCCTACGGGAAAATCCTGCATGGGTTGGATTTAGCGATGGTGCTGAAGATGTTGGAGTCGCCTATGTACCTGGAAAAGGGGCCCTTCCGAATTCGCTTGAAGAAACAGAAAGAGAGCGAGATCGAAGACTTTGCCAAGAGCATGAGTGGCGCGTGGAAGTAGCTGCTGAAGAAGGAGATTTGGGGCAAGTTCAAGCATTATTGAGAGCTGCGCCTGCCTTTATCACGCGTACCGCTCGAGGAAAGGGAATGGTCGGTGCTGCCGAGCAAGGTCACACTCATGTAGTTGAAGCGTTACTTGCGAACGGACCCACCCATGCTCGGCATAGGGCGGAAGCAGTCGCAGCAGCAGCTAGAGGAAGGCATTGGCATATTGCGGACATTCTACTGCAGAGCGGGCCTCTCCCCTACCACGGTCGCTCAGAAGCGCTGGTTCAAGCAGCTAAGCAGGGCCATCTAGATCTCGTCAAAAAGTTATTGGCAAACGGATCTATATCGCAGTTCTGTCTTGAAAAAGCGGTCCTTGCGGCCGTCGAAACAGGAAACGTGCATATTGTAAAAGCATTGCTTGCAAAAGGGGATATTTCTATTGCAACCAGGGGAGAAGCAGCTCGCCTTGCTATTCCCCTTCTTCAGGTAGAAATATTAGAGTGCCTTTTAATCAATGGTCCTATCCATCCACGTGCGCAAGTCGAGGCCATTCACCTGGCTAATTGGGCAGCCAACCGCGTTCAAATGCTCTACTTACTACTTCGACATTTTCCGATCTCTGTAGAGGTCCGAAGCGATGCCGTAATGCGAGCGGTTTGCTTAGGCCACAGAGCCGCTGTAGAAGCACTATTGGAGTCGGGACCCATCTTCGAATCAACGCGGCGAGAAGCCATCACCCAAGCGTGGTGTTCAGGCCGAGAAGACATAGCCGATTTACTTTCTTAGCACTGAGTAAAAGAAATTTACAGTAATTTTAGATTTTAGTAGAGTGTAGCGAGAACTTCAAAGGAGAATAGGATGCGCTTTACTCTAGTTGCCCCCGTCGTTTTGCTCACGATCTTTGCCCATCTCAGCGCCCAAGAAGAGTCGCTCTCCTGCCAAACTCCCAACAACATCAGAGTCGATATCCGCCACATTGAAGCGGGCGGTATCGGTTACGGCCAAGGCTATTCTACAGGCGCTCTTTTTGCCATTGCGAAACATTCCCCTCGAGGCTGGTATCCCTTCCTCGACTTAAGAGGACACGCTTTCAACAACGGGCGCTTCGCCGCGAACGCAGGTCTCGGTTTGCGCTATGAGAGAAATGGATTTCTCTATGGAGTCAACACCTACTACGATTACCGCAATCAACACCGCTTCCACTCAAACCAAGTGGGCGGCGGACTAGAGTTCTTCTCTAAACGCTTAGAAGCGCGCGTCAACGGCTACTTTCCCGTGGGCAAAACAAAATCGCGCTTCTTTGGTGGCTCTCAATTCAATAGTTTTCAAGGCAATTACATGTATGTCTCGCAAAGACAGACCCACACCTTTACCGGTGTAGATGGAGAAATTGCTGGCAGATGGCCCAACTGCCTCGGCTGGGATTTTCTGACAGGTGCAGGACCCTACTATCTCGAGAGAAGCGGCCAAAACGTCTATGGCGGCAAAGGGCGCATCCGCGCCTCATACAAACAATACGCCTTCTTGGAGCTCAGCGGCTCTTACGACAACGTCTTCCACGGCCAAATCCAAGGGCAAATCGGTTTCTCCATCCCGCTTGGGCCTAAGTCTTTCTGGAGAGAGCCTTCATCGTCCGCCCCCTTCTGCCAGGCCGATCTGCAGCGTGTCTCTGCTCCCTACCGCATTGAAATCATCCCATTCAAAACAGAATACAAACGGAACCCCAATCCCGTCGTCAATCCCGCGACGGGCCTGCCCTGGTTCTTCATCTTTGTCGACAACACAAGCCACTCCGCTGGAACCTTTGAGAGCCCCTTCCCCGATTTAGCTAGCGCTCAAGCAGCCTCCGGCCCGAATGACGTCATCTACGTCTTCCCGGGTGACGGTACAACTACGGGACTGACATCGGGCTTTGTGATGCAAAACGGTCAGCAGCTATTGGGGACAAGCTTTGCTTATAACTTCAGCACAACAAACTCTGGAACCATCCTTGTCCCAGCTATGTCGGCGACAAGACCCCATTTAAGCCGAACGGATGCATTAGCTGTGACGATAACGAACAATTGCACCGTGTCTGGCCTTTATATTACGAGTGCAATCACCGCTGCTGGCACACGCATTTCTGCAATCGGTAATACGACTGCAGCTGAGTCTACTGGTAACGCTAGTCTCTCTAATCCAACTGTCACAAATAACTACATTGAACAAACCCAAACAAGCGCTGGTACAGCTGGATACACAATTCGTTTAGCCAATATCACTGGGGTCGGAACAGTTTCCGGAAACCAAATCAATGTAGTAGCTTCTGGAAGTAGCGTTTGCAGACCACTTTACACCGACCTATATGGAACTACTTGTGCTCTTACCGTTGCAAACAACAATATCACCTACACTGGCGCTACCAATACAACCTACGTCATCAGAGTGGCTCCTGATTCAAGTGCTCTTGTTAATGTTGCTATCCTAAACAACACTGTTGCAGCAACTAGCTCTGGAATCCAAGCAAACATAATTATTCGACAAGGAAATGGAGCCCAAAGTACCGCTCTAATCCAAGGAAATACTTGTACCGGGACCACAAATTCTATAGGCGATGGGATTTTCATAGCCTCTATTGGTAGTGGAACCGCTTGTACCGCCACCATTTTGTCCAACACTGTAGCGGTAGATGCTCAAAGTTCCTTCGGAGCGGGTATCCACCTGCAAACAACGGGTGGCGCTTCCAGCATAACGAGCACCATCCAAAACAACACCACAAGCCTTGGACTTATCGGCATCAACCCCGATGTGGAGGCTGGTTCACAAGTGTGCAGCGTTTTGAACAACACTTCGATAAGCAACACCCGATGCATCGAAGCGACAACAGTAAACGCTGGCTCGAGCTTATGCCTTCGTTGTCAAGGGAACATAGCAACGCCTACTTCGAGCACCATTCTACTCTCAGCACAAGCTGGCACGACGTATAACCTGGAGCCACTCGTCGGCAACACCGGGACTCTTTCCACATCAGGGACCATCACCAACGTATCTCAAGGCTTCTGCGGGAATTGATCATCTGTGGAGTGAGCCAAAAGGACATTGCGGCTAAAAGATCGGAAGGAAGAGTCATAAGATAAGGGTGTAAAGGGGAAAGCCTATTTTGCCAAGGTCTACCCGACAAGAATTTCCCCCATCTCGATGACTATTGCGGCAAGTTTTGCTCATCTGAACCATGGAGTTTGGATTCTAATTCGTTTTTTTGACGATTTTGCCGCCCGTGACAGGGCCTAAAACTTGGCAGCCGGGAAAAAGGATCACTTCTCCCTTTCCAGAATCAAAATGGATCGGGCCGTTGATGAGGGTTCCTTGCTTGAGCTCGACAATCTGCTTTCCTTTGAAGCCATTATCCACTTGAACGGTAATTCCCTCCAATTTGCTCGCAGTGAAGAGCGCCTTTTGGCTTAAAATGGTGATGGGGCCCTTGAACGTGGTCCGAACGGCCTGGAGAGAGCCGAGAATGGTCCCCCCTTGCTGGATCGTCGAGTCTTTCAGGTTGGCCTCGCCGATGATGTGGATCGAACCGAGATCGGCATATTGGGTGATGAGGCTTCCTGTCAGCTTGATGTTCGCAACAGTGGTCCCATTGAGCTTCACAAGGCCAAATCCATCGAGCTCATCAAGAGTCACTTCCCCATACTGGGTAGAACCACTCACTTTTGTCGCCTCCCCAAAGAGCGCTGTCGCGATGAAACTGAGTCCTATGAGGGCAAAAATGAGGGTTCTAAGTTTCATTTATGCTCCCTGGATGAGGGTGGGAATTCTCTGCGAGCGGGTGGTCGGAGCCGGCTGCTGGGGCATCATCTCAAAGCGGAAGAGATCGCGGGCAATTTCTTGCCGAAGACGAATCGAAAATGCTTCAAAAAGGGCAAACGATTCATGCTTAAATTCAAGGAGAGGATCTTTTTGACCCACAGTTCTCATATGGACGTCTGAACGGAGATGGTCGATATGGAGAAGATGTTCCTGCCACAGCTGGTCGATTTTTCGAACCATCAAGTTGCGGATCACCTCATGGAGGATGTTTTGCGCTTTTTCCGCTTCGTTGAGCTCGGGACGGAAAGTCGTGAGGAGTTGTCTTTGGAAGAACATTTTTTGTTGGAATCCAGAGACGACTTTATCAATGATCTCTTTTTCGGGAAGATTCTCTTCAAAGGTGAAGGGAAACTGCTCTGCGAGGTTTCCTTTGCTTTGGATCGTTTGAAGGGCAACCGTTTCGAGAAGTTCTTCGGCAATTTGGATCGGATTTGGGGAAAAGAGGAGATCGTTCCGGAAGGCGTAGACCTCTTGCCTTTGTTTATTCATCACATCGTCATATTCGAGGGTGTGTTTCCGAATGGTGTAGTTCCTTTGCTCGACCCGTTTTTGAGCCGTTTCAATCGACTTGTTGAGAACAGAGGCCGAAATGGGCTCTCCTTCCGGAGGACGGAATCGCTGGAGGAGTGCAGTCATGCGGGGAGAGGCGAAAAGGCGCATGAGCGAGTCTTCAAAAGAGACGAAAAATTTCGATGAACCTGGATCTCCCAAGCGACCCGATCTCCCGCGCAATTGCCGGTCGATGCGGCGCGATTGATGGCGGGTAGTTCCAATGACATGAAGTCCGCCAGCTTCTTTTGCCCCCGCTTTGAGCTTGATGTCGGTTCCTCGTCCAGCCATGTTGGTGGCAAGTGTGATCGCCCCCAGTTTTCCAGCATCGGCGATGATTTCGGCTTCATGAGCGTGGTTTTTCGCATTGAGGATCGTATGATCGAGTTTTCCTAACTTCAAAATGCGAGAGAGTTTTTCTGAAACTTCGACCGACTCTGTCCCAATCAAGATGGGGCGCCCTTTTGCATGGACTTCCTTGATCTCTTTGAGAATCGCATTGTATTTTTCCCGCTCAGTCATGTAAATCTCATCGTCGGCGTCTTTTCGAGCGCAGGAGCGATAAGTGGGAATTTCAAGAACTTGAAGCTTGTAAATTTCTTTGAATTCATTCGCTTCGGTCATCGCCGTTCCGGTCATGCCGGCGAGGCGAGTGTAGAGGCGGAAATAGTTTTGGAGCGTAATCGTTGCGTAGGTTTGAGTCTCTCCCTGGATCGCCACATCTTCTTTGGCTTCAATTGCCTGGTGGAGTCCGTCGGAAAAACGGCGCCCTGGCTGGGGACGTCCTGTATTTTCATCGATGATGACGATCTTTTGATCTTGGACGATGTAATCGATATCTTTTTCCATCAAAAGATGGGCGCGGAGCATTTGGCGTAAATTATGTGCTCTTTCTTTCCGCTTGGCGTCTTCCTCTCGGAGGGCGATCTTCGCTTGCATTTTTTCTGCATCCGATCTTTCGCTTTGGTCGATCAAGTGATATTCATGCCCTAAGTCGAGCATGACGAAATCGTCGGCGCCAATCCCTTCTTTATACTCGCTCCAGCAGCGGATCCCTTTGTCGGTAAGTTCATATTCGTTATTCCGCTCGTCGACCACCATGTAAAGGTCGGCCAACATCTCAAACTTCTCTTCCTTGTTTCCTTCGCCGAAAAAGTAGGTTTCCCAACTGTCGATTTGAGCCCTCATATCGGGATTCTCTTTCAATCGTTTCAGGATTCCGTTGCGCGGCGTCCCCTTGCTGACGAGCCAAAGACGTTTGAAGATTCCTTCAGCCTCTTTGGGGACTTTTTTGTGCGACTCAGTTTCAGCGAGAAGCCCCATCGATTCGAGTGATTTGCGTGCATCCGATGCGATCCGATTGCAGTAATCTCTTTGGACCCGAACGAGATGAGCGACTCCCTCTTTCAACTCATCATACATTTGACGGCTCTCAGGAACTGGGCCAGAGATAATGAGAGGCGTTCTCGCCTCATCGATCAGGATCGAGTCAATCTCATCGACCATCGCAAAGTAGTGGCCCCGCTGCACCTGCTCGTTTCTGTTCATCGACATCGAGTTGTCCCTGAGATAGTCAAAGCCGAATTCTGAGGCCGTTCCATAGACGATGTCGGAGGCGTAAACTTGTTTTCTCTGAAAAGGGGGAACGTCGTTGGTGAGAGAGGCGACCGTGAGGCCCAATTTCCGGTAAATCGTTCCAATCCATTCGCAGTCGCGCTTGGCGAGATAATCGTTGACGGTGACGAGATGAACCGGCTTGCCAGTCAGAGCATGAAGGTAAAGGGGCATCGAGGCTGTGAGAGTTTTTCCTTCGCCCGTCTGCATCTCGGCAATCGAGCCGTGATACATCGCGATCGCTCCCACCATCTGGACGTCGTAGGGAATCATGTCCCATTTTTGCTCGTAGCCCGATACATGCACATCGGTTCCGCAGAGGCGCCGACAGGCGTTTTTCACCGCGGCAAAGGCTTCTGGAAGAAGTGAATCGAGCGATTCCCCTTTGGCGAGCCTTTCTTTAAATTCAGTCGTCTTATGCTGAAGCTCGTCGTCGGACAAACTTTGAAATTTTTCTTCCCACTGATTGATCTGAGGAATGAGCTGCCAATATTTTTTGAGAAGGCGCGATTGATGGGTTCCGAAGATTTTTTTGAGCAAACCGAACATAAGTGACCTTAAATGAGTTTGACAAAATTTTAGTAGGATTTCTCTTTTCTCACAAGGTTTAAATTTTTTAT
>CAZIML010000029.1:0-13102 GCA_964540255.1 uncultured bacterium | reverse complement strand
ATGGATCAATTCCCGATACCGTCTCTCGGCTCTCACCGCAGGATCGGCAGTCAGAAAGATTTTCAAGTCAGCGTCTGGGAAAACAACAGTTCCCATGTCGCGACCTTCAAAAACAGCATCGATCGCATGGCCAAATTTTCTCTGGATTTTGACCATTTCTTGGCGCACCGATGGGTAAACTGCAATTTGAGAAGCCATTGCCGAAATCGTCTGGGTCCGAATTTGATCGGTCACATCGGTTCCTAAAACAAAATAACGCCTCTCCCCACTCAAAGTTCTAATTTCATAGTTGAAACGAGGAAGAATTTCTCGCTCAATTCGAGATGAATCGGCAGGATCAACACCCTCTTTCAATATGAACCAAGCCAAAGAGCGATACATCGCCCCCGTATCAAAGAAAGTAAACCCGAGTCTTTTAGCGACTCCTTTGGCTACAGTCGATTTTCCTGTGCCCGATGGGCCGTCAATAGTGATGATCATAATTTAATAAAATAGAGGTAAATGTAGATAATCGTCGCGTTGAAAAGAAGAGAGTCCACCGCATCGAGAACTCCCCCGATGCCAGGAAGTGCATTGCTGTCTTTTTTATTCGCATCCCGCTTGAGAAGCGACTCGGATAGGTCGCCGAATTGCCCCACGACTCCAAGGACAAGCCCAAGGAATAACCACTCAAAAGTCCCTAACCGAAACGGTCCCACATAGTCGGTCCCGAGGTGAAAAAGGAGACTGGCCGTCATCGCGCATACAAGGCCAAAGAGGGCTCCTTCAATGGTCTTTTTCGGGCTAATGCTAGGAGCAAGCTTCGTTCTTCCCCAAAGGCTTCCAGCAAAATATGCGCCCACATCGGTGATTTTCGTCACGACAAAAAGATAGGCGATCCACCACCTTCCATCAATATGAGGAAGGTAGAGAATCCCTACAATCATCCCCATAGGAACCGCAATATAAAGGAGCCCGAATGAGGAGACGGCTAAATCCACAATCGCTCCATCTTTTTCGCCAAAATGAAGGGCGAAAAGAATTAAAAATCCGATGAAGAAGACAGTGATCGGCAAACTTTCTAATTGGGGATTTTGAGCGGCGAGAAAAAATGAGACCACTTCAGCCACTGTAAAAATTACAAGAGCAGGCATGATCATCTGCCCCCCTTTGGCTTTCACAAATTGCTCATATTCCCATACAGCCACCCCGGCAATCGCCGCTGCGGTCGCAACAACGAAATATTGGAATATAGGATTGAAGGCAAAAAAGAAAAGAACCGATAAAAAAGCTACTAAGATGGTCGAAACAACCAATCTGCGATAAAGATCGCCCACACTACCCTCCTAATCTCCTTCTTCTCTTCTGAAAGACAAGAAGCGCTTCATATAAATCTTTTGCCGAAAAACTGGGCCAATGCACTGGGGTACTCACAATTTCAGCGTAAGAAACCTGCCACAAAAGAAAATTACTCAACCGCATCTCCCCACTCGTCCGGATCAATAATTCAGGATCGCCAAAACGGAATGTATCTAAATGAGCCCCTATACAAGCCTCTGTTATCTCATCGGGAGAAATTTTTTCTTCAATTATTTTAATCACAGCGCGTCGGATCTCATCTCGGCCTCCATAATTCAGGGCGAGAACGAGGTTGATTTTATCACACCCTAGGGTCGCCTGCTTCGTTTCTTGAAAAGCAAGCTGCACCTCAGGAGGCATTTTTGATAGATCGCCAATTGCATCAAGACGAACACCTTCCTTCACCATGAACTCTTTTTTGCGGCTCAAGTAAAGTTCAAAAATCTTCATAACGTCGAGCACTTCATCGGGAGGACGGCCCCAATTTTCAGTCGAAAAGGCATAGACTGTGATCGTCTTGATCCCCAGCTCAGAGGCAGCCCTAACAATGTCAGTGAGAGTCTCGGCCCCCTCCCAGTGCCCCATGGTCGGAGGGAGCCCTCTCTGGGTCGCCCAACGTCGATTTCCATCCATCATGATCGCCACATGATGAGGAATCCGCTTCGGGTCCAAGAGGGCGATCTCGTCGGGGGTATAAATCGTTTTGTCGCTCGGGGTCTCAAGGGTATTTGCGCTCATTGCCTCACTCATTAAAAAAACGATCTAACCACAGGGTCTTTTCTCTTTCGGGTCCAACAGATACTAAAGAGACAGGCACTTCGCAAAGCTCTTCAATTCTCCGTACATAGGCTTTGGCAAGTTTCGGGAGGTCATCGTATACACGGACATCTCTCGTCGATTCTCTCCATCCCGGATGAGATTCGTAAACAGGGACCACCCGTCCCAATTCCTCCACCCGAGCGGGAAACGCCTTGTAATGTTTGTATCCAGTGCAAATTTTAATTTCATCCAACTGATCGAGAATGTCTAACTTAGTGAGCGCCAAGGTATCAGCCCCATTCAAAGCGATTGTGTGGCGCATCAAAAACGAGTCAAACCAACCCATCCTTCTCTTTCTCCCGGTCGTCGTCCCCACCTCTCTTGAGGCAGTATGATCGGGGAATTGAGCCAGCTCGCTCCCGCTCAGCTCTGTCGGCAACGGACCATTTCCCACCCGAGTCGTGTAGGCCTTGGTCACTCCGATCGTCTGATCTACTTTTGAGGGACCGAATCCAAGGCCCGCGCAAACACCCCCGGACAAGGTGCACGAAGAAGTGACGAAAGGGTAGGTCCCGAATGTGATGTCGAGCAAAGCTCCTTGGGCCCCTTCAAACAAAATCTTATCGCCTTTCAATGAGGCTCTGTGGAGCATCTCCTCGACTGGGGCCGCAAAAGGGGCCAGTTTCTCAGCAAAGGCGCAATATTCCTTATAGATCGGCTCAAACTCGAGAGGAGGAGCTCCATAAATTCCTTGAAGCTCCCGATTTTTCAGCGCAAGCGTTTCTTCAAGCTTCGATCGAAAAGTCTCTTTGTCCAGTAAATCGGCCAAACGGATGCCGCACCGGCTGATCTTATCTGTGTAGCAAGGACCGATCCCCCTCCCCGTCGTCCCGACAGCCGAGCTCCCCTTCGCCTGCTCCGCTAACTGATCGATCAGCCGGTGGTAAGGGAAGACGATATGAGCATAGTAGGAGATGTAAAGCCGCTTTACATAAGAAATTCCATGGCGGGCGAGGCCATCCATCTCGGTCAAAATCGACAACGGATCGAGGACGGTGCCTCCGCCGATATAACATTTCGTATGGGGATAGAGAATGCCAGAGGGAATGAGGTGGAAGCGAAACTCTTTCCCATCGACAACGATTGTATGCCCTGCATTATTGCCCCCTTGCGCTCGGGCGATATGTTCTGCCTGTTGGGAAAGAAGATCGATCACTTTTCCCTTCCCCTCATCGCCCCATTGCATGCCGACGATCGCGATCGAACTCTTGAGTTTGGACATAAAATCCTATTTGATTGGGTCAATCATATCGAAAGTGACAAATCGCGGGAACTTTTTTTTCAAACTCAAAAAAAAATAATAGGTTAACTTGAATAACCACTGGACAACATGAGTCGACTTAAGCTATGGTTTTTGAATTCACAGCTGAAGGTTTTCATGGAAAAACAAAAAAAATGGCAATTCTTTCTGATCCTCGCAGTCATTGCGCTCACTCTCTACAACATCCTCCCCACCATTTTTTACTACACAAAACCGCTCAAGAGTCCGATCAACGAGACTCAAGCTGAAGCGATCGGAGCGTCGATTGCAAAGCGCGTGGAGCAGCTAGAAATTGACGCGAAAGAGTGGCTCAAATCCTATTGTCAGTTGATCCAAGTGAAACCCCAATCGATCACTTCCCAAGGGTCCAATCTCGTCGTTGCATTTGCCAAAAGTGAAGAGGCGGCCCGCCTTCGAAAACTCCTTCCTCGAGCAGGCTCTCTCATTCCCTTTGTGCCGGCCCAGCTCTCATTGCCTCAGCAAGAGGAGAGTTCTAAAGAAGTGATCGTCCAACGCCGAATTCCCATCCATCTAAACTCTCAATCGTTTGCTTTCGCCCCAAAAGGCTCCCCCCTTTATAAGGAGCTGATGATCGACAGAGCCGCGCAAGTCGCTCTCGCTCTCGCCGGCCCATCAGAGTCGGCCCTCGCTTTAGCCTCACTCGACCCTCGATTCGTTGAGCCGCTCGCCTTTCAAATCAATACGATTGCTGAGCTTTCGGAGAAAAATAAAAGTGTAGCGAATCGATTTGCTTCCCAATTGACCCAAGGAATCTTTCCCAATCGACCCGCTGCGATTCAAGCTCTCATCCATGCGTTCGATCAACTTCGCGATCAACTCAAAAAAGAGGGCAATCAAGAGAAAAAAGATCTTCCGATCCTTACAGCTGAAGCATTTTTGAAAAAACACGAAGCTCTTTTTGCTTCAGGGCAAGATCCGCTGAGCCTCACTGAACTCAAAAAAACACTCAGCGAGAAAGGAACGCTTCTCATCGGCGCCCGCAATCCTCTTTTTTCCGAACTCTCCATTGACTGGGAAAACGATACGATCCATTTAAAGCTCCATCCCGATGTCAATAGAGACAAATGGGAACAAGAGCTGATCAACGAAGCGGCTAAAATCACCCGTTTTTCCAACGAAGAGCTCGCCAACAGCGAAGATGGATATTCGATTTCACTCCTCTCTTCTCCCCAAACCTCAGGATTTCTAGCCTTCAACCTCCATGAGGCAGGAAAAGTCCAAGCCAGCGAAATCCTCCACCTTCTAAAAACCGATTGGCGCCCCCATCATCCTGACCTTCAATCGATTGTCATCACCGATGCTGCCGGTTTTGAAACTCTCTCGCCTGAGCAAAAAGCTCTTAGCCTTATCGTCCATCAGCCGAACGAGGCCCGCCGTTCCCTTTTCGTCGAAGCGAGAGGGATCGATCAGATCATGAAAAATTATGAGACATTATCCGACTCTGAGCCAGCTCAACTTTTCGCAGCCGATTTCCGCTCTCTTGCGACCCTTCTTCACCAAAATGGCTACCAAGGATATAGAGGCGCGCAAAACGAACTCATTTTTGAACGTCCCGACTCCTACCATTCTCTTCTCGCAGCAACGCGGGAAAATTTTGCAGTGAAAGGAACGAACCAATTTGCTTTTCTCGAGCTCTCCAACCTCGAAGAGCGCCTCCTGACTGCGAACAAAATCGATACGCAAATCCACGAAGATCTAATCAAGTGGAAAGATGAATTCAATGCGGCCCAAGTAAACCTCCATTCAGGAGCCCGCTTTGATGTTCCGAAACCGACTCGAAGTCCTTTTCTAAGCAACATCGCCCTCTCATGGACCAAATTCTTCCGAGGAGATGAAAAGCGGGTGATCCATTGGGGTCTCGATCTCTCTGGTGGGAAAACTGTTCAGATTGAGCTGCGTGACGCAAACAATCGGGTCGTGACTAATGAAGAGGATTTGAAGCAAGGAATCAACGAGCTTTATAACCGAGTCAATAAGATGGGTGTTTCTGAAGTGGCGATCCGCCAGCTTGGAAACAACATTGTCCTCGATTTCCCAGGCTCTCAATCTCTGTCTGCTTCTGAGCTGATCAAAGCCTCCTCGATGTATTTCCATGTCGTGAATGAGAAATTTTCTTCCCCTTCATCACCTCTCGCTCCCCTCGCACAGCGCTTCCTTCAAGAAGTGTGGAATGAAGCGGTCGTCACCCATCGAAAAGATTCTCAAAGCATCAACGCGATCGCTTGGAAGCGTCTTCATGGAGAAACGATCTCTGAAACGGCCCGTCAGTTGATTGAAGCCGGACTCGCTCTTCAATCGCCCAAAGATCCTCTCATCAGCGATGCACTCGATGAATCGGGATCTAAAATCGCCCTCATCAGAGGAGAAAATTGGTTCAATCAGAGCCATCCTCTGATGATAGTATTTAAAAATTATGCGCTCGAAGGATCGCAACTCGATCGAGTCCAGTCGAATTACGACCCACAGAAAGGAAATTATCTCAGCTTCGAAGTGAAAAGCTCCTCTCTCGCCCGCAATGGGGAAAAGATCTACCCTCGAGAAACACTCCACGGCTGGACTTCCCGTTTTTCTAAAGAGAAAATCAGCGGAACCAACCTCGAAGATTACACAAAAGGACGGGGCTGGAGAATGGCCGTGCTCCTCAACGACTCTCTCATCAGCGCCCCTACGCTCGATTCTGCCATCAAAGACAACGCATCAATCAGCGGCAGCTTTTCACAGCGTGAAGTCAACCAATTAGCAGCTGACCTTAAAGCGGGCTCTCTCACCTTCACACCTCACATCCTTTCCGAGAAAAACGTCAGCCCCGAACTCGGTCAAAAAGATCGAAGCCAAGGGATTTTCGCAACGGGAATCGCTCTTCTTCTCGTGATCGGGTCGATGATTGCCTACTACCGGTTTGCGGGACTTGTCGCCTCGATTGCCGTCCTTTTCAACCTTTTGATCCTTTGGGCCACTCTCCAAAATCTCGGCGCCACTCTCTCTCTTGCCGGAATCGCCGGAATCATCCTCACTGTTGGAATGGCGGTCGACGCAAACGTTCTAGTTTTTGAACGGGTGAAAGAAGAATTTGCAGAGACAGGCAATATCGCCTCTGCCATTTCTGCCGGTTACAAGAAAGCCTACAGCGCGATTGTCGACTCAAACGTCACGACCATCATCGCCGCCCTCATCCTTCTCAACTTTGATGCGGGTCCGATCAAAGGATTTGCGATCACTCTGATCATCGGGATCGCCTCATCGATGTTCACCGCTCTTTTTATGACTCGCTACTACTTCAACGGCTGGCTCCAAAATCCCAAACACAAAGTTTTGAAAATGGCCAATTGGATCCACTCCCAATCGATCGATTTTCTCAAGCAAGCCAAGCTTGCCTTCGCTGTTGCAGCTGCGATCATCCTCATCGGCAGTTACTTTGTCTACGCACAGAGAGCCACCATTTTCGGCATGGACTTCACTGGGGGATTCTCTCTCTACATCGAAGCGGAGCCTCGTCCTGACACAAACCACCTCGCATCGGTCGAAAAAGCCCTCGTTGAGAGCGGCGCTACTGCTCAAGACTTCCAAATTCGAGAACTCAATCCAAAACACCATCTCCGGATCCTTTTTGGAACGAGCATGGAGCAGCCTGGAAAACCATTCCATAACCTCCCGATTGAACAAGAAAAAGTCAACAACCGCTACTCCTACGAAACGAATCCTCGCATCGACTGGGTTGTTCAATCACTTCAATCGCACGGAATTTCCCTGACTGAGAATTCTCTTTCTCAACTGGAAACTCATTGGACAGCGATGAGTGGACAAATGTCCGATAGCATGAGAAACAACGCCTTGATCGGCCTTTTCATCTCCTTTGTTTGCATCTTTATCTACATCACCTTCCGTTTTGAGTATAAATTTGCCGCCGCCTCGATTCTCTGCCTCCTCCATGACGTCCTCATCACAATCGGCCTGATGGGGCTCCTCCATGCGCTTGGAGTGCCCGTTCAGATCGATCTAAACACTGTCGCGGCAATTATGACGATCGTCGGCTACTCTCTCAACGACACGATCATTATTTTTGATCGGATTCGAGAAGAGATGCATCTGACTCGCCACAAGCCGCTCCCGTTCATTGTCAATCGAGCCCTCAACTCAACATTGAGCCGGACCACCATCACATCGGGGACAACCCTCCTCGTTCTGATCGCCCTTGTCACTCTCGGCGGCGCCTCGATCTTCAGCTTCGCCCTTGTGATGACAATTGGAGTCTTTTTCGGAACCCTTTCTTCATGGTATATTGCCTCTCCTCTCATGCTCTATTTCCATGGACGTGAAGAAAAGCAACAAGTGCTGCAGCAGTAAATATGATAAGGGAACTCGATATTCGAGTTCCCTCATGATCAGAGCTCAATACTCAGTCCTGTCTTTTCGTAAACTCTCATTAACTCTTCGGCTAACATCTTTCTGATACGTCCCCATTGTTGATCTTCCAATGTACCGGGTCTTGCCTTCGCTAACTCGCACCCTACTTTTGAATAATCGGAAAAGGCCACTAATACACTCTTAATGTCCTCGTTTGACATCCGTTCTCTTGGCCCAAAAATTCGAATTGTTCTAGGCAATTGAATTTTCCAATTGTTCAACGCTTCCTTTTCGCTGATTTTGATGCAGCATTCAGGAGCCTTCTTTTCTCCACGAATGACCTGATCAAATATTTGAGCCAGAGAACTTAATTTGGGAACAAGAGGCCCAGGAACCCTCTGGACTGCCAGTTCAATCGCACCTTCTAATTTACAGTGAACACTTGTGAAATCCCCTCTTTTTGCTGCATCTTGCAGGTATTTAAAAACGGAGTCGCCTATCTCTGTAATTCGCCTTTCATTCACTTCATCACCTGAGCAAGTTATCATCGAATGGCCTAAACTAAGTTCAATCAAATCATCCCTGTTTGACCTCGGCCTTTCGAATGAAACCGCCACAAGATCTCTACCGATACGTTCTTCTTTTTTGTAAAGGGTAACTACTGCCATAAATTCACCTCCATTTTGAAATAGGGGGGCATTCTCTAAGAAATCTCTTTTTGATTCAACTATATACATCCATCGGTCCCTCCGTTTTACTGATTTTGCGTTTAATCTCTGAGATCTATAGACTCCAGGAGAAACCGGCTTAAGGATCTATGCCATCGCTCTCATCAAAATCTGTCGAACCCACCTGGGTTTACCCCGAGAAAAACCAAGCCCTCTTTGATGAGATCATCAACGAATTCAACATCCATCCTGTCACGGCACAAATCCTCATTTCTCGCGGATTCAAAACGATGGAAGAAATCCATGAGTTTCTCTATGCCAAACTTCCGAATCTTTTTGATCCCGACCTATTTCCCGATATGGATAAGGCGGTGGAACGGATCATTACCGCGATCCACAAACACCAGCCGATCCTCGTCTACGGTGACAATGATGTCGACGGAATGACCGCCGCCACCCTCCTCACCGAATTTCTTCGCTCCATCGGCGCAAAAGTCTATTTCGATATCCCCAACCGGGCCAGTCTCAAAAAAAGCCTCATCGGCGACGCCCTTGAATATGCCCTCGAGCACAAATGCGCCCTGATGATCACTGTCGATTGCGGCGTCACCGCGGCCAAGGAGATCCAGGAAGTCGTTCAAAATGGGATTGACGTGATCGTCACCGACCACCATGAGCCCACCTCCAAAATCCCCAATTGCATCGCCACACTCAACCCCAAACTCATCAACAGCACCTATCCGAACCGAGAACTCACCGGCGTCGGCGTTGCCTTTAAGCTAGCCCACGCCATCACCAATTATCTCACTGAACACGAAGAGATCAGCCCCACCAAAATCGACCTAAAAACCTACCTCGATCTCGTCGCCCTCGGCACCATCGCCGACATGGGAGCCCTCAAAGGGGAAAACCGAATCTTGGTCCGCTATGGGCTCAAGCAAATGAGAAAACTGAAGCGAGTAGGGCTTGCTAAACTCTTCCAAGTCAGTGAGATGCAGCCAGGAGAACTGACCCCCTCCGACATTGCCTCGAAGGTGGCTCCCCGTCTCAATTCGCTGGGCCGGATTGCCGACCCGATCAAAGGGGTTGAGCTCCTCCTCATCCGCGACAGCTCGGAGGCCGAAACGCTCGCCAAAGAGCTCGATCTCCACAACCTCGAGCGGCAAAAAATCGAGCGAGAGGCTTCGGATGATATCGAAGGGTACATTTTCCAACACCCTGAAGTGCTTCTTGAAAAAGCGATCATTCTCGCATCTGAAAAGTGGCATCCTGGCATCATCCCGATCATCGCCGCTCGGATCGCGAAGCAATATAGCCGGCCTACCTTAATTATTTCGATTGAGCAGGGCATTGGGAAAGGATCCATTCGAACCATTCCTGAATTTCCTCTGTTGCCGATACTCAAAGAAAATTCGGACCTCCTCATTAATTTCGGGGGACACGATTACGCAGCGGGGCTGACGATCAAGGAAGAAAATATTCCTCTCTTTCGGCAACGATTCATCGATGCGGCTGACAAAGCGTTGAAGGAACAAGATGTGGCAGCGAAACTTTATCTCGATGGGATGATCAACTTCAACGATCTTACGTTTGATTTTATGGAATCACTCAATCTTTTAGAGCCCTTTGGCAACGAGAACCCCCATCCAATTCTCTATTGCGAAGCGATGCAAATTTGGCCTCCGAAAGTGGTTGGAAAATATCATCTGAAGCTCTTTTTAGAGCAAGGAGATCGGATGCTCGAAGGGATCGCCTTCGGCCTTGCTGATCGGAAAGAGCAAATCCGCCGCAAGAACATTCTTCTCCGGATTGCATTCACTCCTCACGTGAATCTTTTTCTCAATAAAGCGAGCATCCAACTTCAAATCAAAGATTTTCAAGTTGTTTCTTGATTGACGCGCGAAGTTTTTTTTAGTATCTCTAGATAGACTATGAGAACTCAATTCGCTGCCCTCCTTCTCTTTCTTCACGTTGAAGGAGTCTTTGCTGTGAATCCTCCGACACCTTCGTTATGGAAAAATGCAACACCCCCTGCAGCGAATACGAATTGGAGCGTGGCGGGAAATTGGGATCCTGCAGTAGTTCCGAGCATTCAAGGCTCTATTGCCACCTTCAACGCACCAGGCACTGGGGGCGTCACAACGGTCACTGTGGACGCAGTTCAAATCGTTGGGACAATGAATTTCGACTATGGAACTGCTTATGCAATTACAGGATTGAGCACATTGACATTGCAAGCGAGTTCAGGCTCTGCGCAAATCGTTGTTACGAACGCGATTGGTTCTGCGAACCACACGATTTCAGCTCCGATGGCTCTTTCAAGCCCCCTCACCATTTCTCAAGGTTCCTCTTCCTCTTTTACTATTTCTGGGGCTCTTTCTGGAGCGCAGCCTGTCACCATATCAGCAACTGGTACCGGATTCGTTGTCTTTAGTAGCGCACCCAAAACATATAGTGGGGGAACGAATATCAATTCAGGGACACTCAGTCTCAGTAGCAATAGTGACAATCAACTTGGATCTGGGACAGTAACAATTGGAGCAGGCACCCTTCAATTCGTGAATGGAGCCAACCTTGTGATCAATGAAACAATCGTGCTCAATAGCGGGGCTACGATAGATACAGCTCCATCAGGAGCCTTTACAACCTCTCTTTCTCCAACCACTGGAGGGATTAGCGGGAGTGGCGCATTAGAAAAAGTTGGCTCAGGGACCTTAATTTTGACTACGTCAAACAGCTACACCGGCGGAACACTTGTTAGCGCAGGGGAGCTCGACATCTCCAACGATAATCAGCTCGGCAGCGCTTCAGGGCCTCTCTCCATCGGGACCGCCATACTCAAAACCACGACGGGAATCACTTCGGCCCGTTCCGGCTCTTTCACAGGAAACTCTTCAACCATCAATACCAGCGGCAATACAGATACATTTACTGGGACATTCAGCGGTTCGGGAAGCCTTGCGATCAACGGAGGAGGAACCGTCGTCTTCACTCCCTCAACAGGATCCAATAGCTATAGCGGCGGGACGACCCTGAGCGGCGCCGGAACGACCCTGAGCGGCAATACGAGCGGCATTCAAGGTTCAATCACCCTCGGCGCCGGGACTGCCCTCACTTTTTCCCAAACAACAAGCGGCACCTACGCGGGCGCCCTCTCGGGAAGCGGCACCCTCACAAAATCAGGCTCGGGAACTGTCTCCTTTTCCGGAAAGAGCAGCTCCTTTTCCGGCCCAACCAACATCACCGCCGGCACGCTCAATGTCAACGGCTCACTTTCAGGCTCCTCTCTTGTCACAGTCTCAACGGGTGCAACCCTCTCAGGCTCTGGAACAGTGGGCCCCACATCGAGCACAGGAACCATCGACCCCGGAAACGGCACATCGGTCGGCACCCTCAGCATCAATGGAGCCCTCACCCTCAACGCCCCCTCGCTCGTCAATATCAGCATAGCCCCTTTAAGCGCCGACCGAATTGCAGTGAGCGGCACCGCCAATCTCAATAGCACAAACCTCCAGGTTGAGCCTACAGCCGGCTTTTATGGATTTTCTTCTTCCTACACGATCCTCACATCGACTCTTCTGAATGGGACCTTTGCCACTCCTACTTCGACAAATAGTGCATTTGTCCCCTCGATCGCAACAGTAGGGAACAACATCCTTCTCACCGTCGCCATCACCCAGCCCTTTGCCCTCTTTTCCTTTTCGAATAAAAACACCCAAGCGGTCGGAAAAAACATCGACGCTCTTTCTGCAGCAGGCGAGCTTTCTTCCGATCTCATCAGCGTCATCAACACGTTTATTGGCAAAAGCAATACTGTGATCAACACAGCGCTCGACCAGATGCATCCCGCCCCCTACAGCGCCTTTACTGAGTTTCAAGCGGAAACGAACGGTCAGCTCCTCTCTTTGTTTCACCGCCTCCCTTACCTTCCCTCATGCTGTAGAGATCCGAATCGTTTCTGGCTCGAAACATTTGGCAACAGTCTCACGATGAAACATCACGGAATGGAATTTGGCTTTCAAGGAAACCAATTTGGCGTTGCCCTCGGTTATGATGGGGAAGTAAAAGAAAATCTCGTCCTCGGCCTGGGTGCCGCCTGGAATCGAGGCTGGCTTGAATGGCACGACCACCATGGACACGGAGAGTACGATGGAGTCTATGGAGGACTCTATCTCGATTGGCAAATTGATCAATTCTATCTTGGAGGAGCCGTTCTTGGGGGAGTCGACTATTACGACATCGACCGGCACATTGAGTTCACCACCATCGATCGCCATGCTAAAGCAAGCCCGTTTGCTCTCGACTGCATGGCCCAATTTTCGACCGCCTATCTTTTCGGAGCTCCCTACGCCTTTTTCTACCCTTACGCAAATATCGACTTTCTCCTCCTCCACACCTACGAATTTCAAGAAAATGGAGCCGATAGCCTCAACCTCACCGTTCATTCGCGCACTGACTCGACCCTCCGCTCAGAAATGGGGCTCGGACTTCAAGTGCAAGATGTCAACATGGATGAGACGATCTGCATTTCTCCCCAAGTCTCGATCGGTTGGGTCAACATGTGTCCATTGGAGAGAAAACCCTACTCATCCACCTTTCAAGGAGCAACCATTCCCTTTTCCACCTACGGCTGGGATCAAAATTGGAACCT
>CAZIML010000028.1:0-13224 GCA_964540255.1 uncultured bacterium | reverse complement strand
GAATTTCCCTTCCCACTTCGCCATCAGATCGGCCCGGGTCGTTTTCATTAAATTCACCCTAACGGTAATCGGCGCTTGGCTGTTTAAAATCAGCCCCAGCTCCCGTCCTTTTTCTGCCCCAAAGATTTTTTTCAGCCGTTCAAAAAGAAATTCATTCAATCCGTAGCGGGCAGCCTCTGGAATTGCGGGGTTATTGCGGCATTCTTCTAGGGAAAGGCTCCGATAGCACTTGAGCCGGTCCAAATGGTGGTTTGATGGACAAAAATAGTCGATCAAACTCTTCCAGCGGGTCATCCCGTAGAGGGCCTCCCCAATTTGGCGCCGGTCATTGGCCCCAATGCTCTTGTGGGTTCTGAAATATTCACTCAACGCAAGGTCGAGCGGCTTTTGACTTTTCGTCTGGCTTTCTAAAAAAGCAGAAATGTGGTGGTCGCAAAAAGGGAGTCTCATATAGGATGGTAGTTTACCCCGGATTGGGTATTTTTATGAACGTCATTCGTGTTTCGACTATCGTTATCGCCCGTTTTTGCATCAGCCTCGTCTTCTTGGGAGGGGCAGTCAATAAAATTTTGCATTGGCATGAGATGGAGCGACATCTGATGCAGACCCTCACCGAATGGCAGGCCTATGTCGGATTTTCCGATTATCTTCAGGACGCCCTCACCTTTCTCATCCCCTGGACCCCCCTGATTCTTTTGACAGCCACCCTTTTTGAACTGATTGGCGGCCTTTCGGTCCTTCTCGGCATCAAAGAAAAACTGGGAGCGACCCTTCTCGTCCTTTTTCTCATCCCCGCAACGATCCTCATGCACCAATTTTGGTTCATCGATGGACCCGGAAGAGAGCTTCAATTGGCCCATTTTTTAAAAAACTTATCGATACTCGGAGGTCTTTTAATGATCATTTTGTATGCCCCCTCTGAGTCGAAAAATTCATTTAAAGCTTCCTTTTGATGAATTGGCTCCTCGTTTTCATTAGTTTTTTGATCGTCGCTTTCGGACAGCCGGCGTGGGTTCGAGGCCTTGGCCCCCTCTCAGCTTCATTCGGATTTGCCCTTTTTTGGTTCGCCATGCTCCGATTTCCCACCCCCCGGAGCCGTTTTCTCCTCTCCCTCCTCTGGTTCTCTTCCGTTCAATCGATCCAGCTCTCTTGGATGGCCACCCTCGATTACATGGGGCCCCTCATCATTCTCGTATATCTTTTTCTCATTCTCGGCATGGGGGCTCAGTTCGCCCTCCTTTCCCTCTTTTTTAAGCGCCCACTCACTCTCTATAACACCCTTGCGATTGCTGGATCTTGGACTCTCCTCGAATGGATCCGCCTCTATTTTCTTTGCGGTTTTACTTGGAATCCGGTCGGCCTTTCCCTCGCTGATTCCCCCTACTCTCTTCAATTTGCCTCTCTCTTCGGCATCTTTGGCCTCTCGTTTTGGGTGATCCTCTCCAACCTCGCTGCCCTCCTCGCCCTGCAACATAAAACGACAAAAAAAATCGCCCTCTGGGCATCGCTCACTTTTTTCCCATACCTCTTCGGCCTCGCCCATCAAGTGTTGATCGAAAAGCTTGTCCCAATCTCCAACCAAATCAAGATTGCTCTCGTCCAAACAGCTCTTGCCCCTGAACAAAAAGATCGAACTGCCGGCCTTCTCGATCGGTTCATTCCCCCCCTCGATCAATGGGATCGGGTTGCCCCTCTTCTCGATCCAAAAGAAAAAGTCGACCTCATCGTTTTCCCTGAAGCCGCGCTTCCCTACGGGGCGCACGACGCCCATTATGAGCTCCGTTCGCTGCAAAACTATTTCGCTCTCGATGAAATGGCCCCCCTGAGACGCCCTTACGCCATTTTCAACCGCGGTCTTTGGAAGGGAAGCAACGCGTTCCTCCTCCAGTCTCTCGCCAATCAACACAACGCCCATGTGATCGCTGGCCTCGACGACTCCGACTTCAATCGAAGATATAACGCCGCCTTTCACTTTCAACCGAATAATCTCCCCTACGAGCGGTATGAAAAAAGGATTCTTGCCCCCGTTGCCGAATATGTCCCTCTCCCCAATTGGCGCCGATTCGCCCGTTTTATCGCGACCCAATTTGGGATCTATAGTTCTTTTGACCCGGGAGTTGAGGCAAAAGTATTTAAAGCCCAAGTGCCTATCGGCATTTCGATTTGCCTCGAAGAGACGTTTAGCGGGCTGACCCGCGAGCTTCGCCTCAAAGGAGCAGAGCTCTTTGTCAATCTCACAAATGACGCCTGGTTCCCTCGATCCAAATTGCCGCAGCAGCACTTTCATCACGGGCGGGTTCGTGCGATAGAGAACGGCGTTCCCCTGATCCGCGCCTGCAACACTGGCATTACCTGCGCCATCGACTCTTTTGGGAGGCCCATCGCAGAGCTTCCCCCTTCAGAGAGCAAAGCGGGCGTTCTTTATTTCACCCTTCCCATCCGATCGTACGCTACCCTCTACACATTTTGGGGCGATGGAGCGATCCTCCTCATCAGCGCCCTCTCTTTCCTCCTCATTTTTCTTAAAACAGAAGAAAAAGTTGCTCTAAAAGAATCAGTCCGTTAACTTTTTAGCTAGATTTTCCGTGGAAAAGAGGTAGTAAATTGGCCGGACAGCAGTCGACTGCGTTGCAACACACCCTTAAATGCGAAGGCGCGGCTGCAGGCATTGGCTTATTTACTGGGGAGAAAGTCTCCTTAAAATTAGTCCCCGCACCCCCGAATTCTGGCATCCTTTTTCAGAGAGTCGATCTCCCGGGGCGGCCTGAAATCCCCGCGACTCTCTCCAACGTCCGCGAAGCGACCCGCACCACCCGTCTTGCCACCGAAAAGGGGAGCGTCCATATGGTCGAGCACCTCCTTTCCGCCCTCCGCGCTCTCGAAATCGACAATGTTCGTGTCGAAGTGAACGGCCCCGAAATTATCGCAGGGGATGGCAGTTCGCAGATTTTCGTCGATCTCATCGAATCGCTCGGCAGAGTTGAACAAAACGCACCGCGCTCCTATTTAACCCTCGCCAAGCCACTCTTCTGGTCGGAAGGGGATGTCCACCTCGTTGCACTTCCCGCGAACGAATTCAAAGTCAGCTATACGATGCATTACCCCCAATCCCCATGGCTCGGCTCTCAATACTACTCTTTCTCCCTGTCCCCTAAAAAATTCAAAGAAGAGATCGCCTCCTGCCGCACATTTTCTCTTTATGAGGAGATCGTCCCTTATATTGAAAAAGGGGTCATTAAAGGAGGAGGGCTCGAAAATGCCCTCATTATTAAAGGGGATCAAGTGATGAATCCAGGCGGCGCTCGATTTCAAAATGAGCCGGTCCGCCATAAAGTACTCGATCTGATAGGAGATCTTTCCTTGATGGGTCCCTTTTTGGGACATATCATCTCGATCCGCTCAGGTCATTCAAGCAACATTACCTTTGCAAAAATGATTATGGAGAGCCGATAATGGGAGAGCTGCAAAACCGCCCCTACATTCTGAGTGCTAAACAAATCGAGAAAATTTTACCCCACCGCTATCCATTTCTCCTCGTCGATCGCGTTTTAGAGATTAATTTGGAGCAAAATGAGATTGTAGGATTGAAAAATGTGACTGTAAACGAGCCCTTTTTTCAAGGCCACTTTCCCGGCGCTCCGATCATGCCTGGCGTCCTTCTTTTAGAAGCTTTAGCTCAAACTGGAGGGATTCTAGTGCATCAGAAAGGATACGACAAAAAAATTGCCGTTCTTTTGAATGTTGCAAATGCAAAATTCCGGAAACCGGTTTTGCCGGGAGATACACTCCTCCTTTATGCAAAAGGAGTGCACATCAGCGGAAATGGTGGAAAGATCAAAGCGAAGGCCATGATTGGGCAGGTCCTCGCTGTAGAAGCAGAACTGAGTTTTGCCCTTGTAGATAAAGAGCAACTGTAACGTAAAATCGGATTTTCATGTCTAATATACACCCTCTAGCCATCGTAGAGCCGGGAGCGAAAATCGGCAAAAATGTCACGATTGAACCCTTCGCTGTCGTCAAAGGGACTGTCACACTGGAAGACAATGTCGTGATCAAATCGCACGCCTACATCGATGGAAACACAACGATTGGCGAGGGGACCGTGATCTGGCCGAGCGCCAGTATTGGAACCAAGACCCAAGATCTCAAATTCCGCGGTGAAAAAACCTACGTCAAGATTGGCAAGCGATGCGAAATTCGGGAATTTGTCACAATCAATTCCTCCTGTCAGGAAAACTCGGTGGTCCAGATTGGGGATGAGTGTTTGATCATGGCCTACTGCCATGTCGCCCACAATTGCGAAATCGGCAATCGAGTCGTCATGTCGAATAGCGCCATGCTCGCAGGGCACGTCATTGTCGAAGATTGCGCCATCATCGGCGGGATGACCCCCATTCACCAATTCTCCCGCATCGGATGTTACGCGATGGTCGGCGGCTTTAGCAGAGTCCCCCGCGACGTCCCTCCCTACACAGTCGGAGGAGGATTTCCCTATAAATTCGGCGGAATCAACATCATCGGCTTGAAGCGGCATAAATTCCCGATGGAAGTGAGAATCGCCCTTAGCAAAGCGTTCAAACTCACCTACCGTTGCGGGCTCCATCTTGAAGAGGCAATCACCCAAATTGAAAAAGAACTCGAGCCTCATAAAGAAGTAAAACATTGGATCGATTTTTGCAAATCGTCCAAACGGGGCCTTCTCGGCCTTGAAGGAGTCACTAAGATTCCTCAAGGAGAAGGCGAAGAGCAGTATTTCGAAGAGTGAAGATCGTCTATTTCGGAACACCTCATTTTGCCGCCGAGGTTTTGAAGGATCTTCTCCTCCACAAAATCGCAATTTCGGCCGTTGTGACTCAACCCGACCGCCCCAAAGGACGATCCCTTCAGCTCGCCCCATCCCCTGTAAAAATAGTGGCAGAAGAGGCTGCGATCCCTATTTTTCAACCTGAAAAGTGTTCCGAAACTTCTTTTCTTGAACAACTCATAGAGCTTAAAGCCGATCTTTTCGTCGTTGTCGCCTTCGGGCAAATTCTCCCTCAAAAACTCCTCGACATTCCCCCTCTTGGGTCCATCAATATTCACGCAAGCCTACTTCCCAAATATCGAGGCGCCGCGCCCATTCAAAGAGCGATTATGGGAGGCGAAACAGAAACGGGAATAGCGATCCAAAAAATGGTGCGACAGTTGGATGCGGGAGACGTTGTCGCTGTTTCTAAAGTCCCCATCCCTCCCGACATGACCTTCGGCGAGCTGGAAGAAAAGCTCATCGAAGCCGCCAAGCCCCTACTCCGCCAAGTAATTCGAGAATATACGATTCGGATTCCCGAAGCAGTCCCCCAAAATCACGCGGAGGCCACCTATGCATCAAAAATTGAGTTGGCCGAAGGGGAGGTCGTATGGAGCCGCCCCGCCGCAGAGCTCCATAACCTCATCCGCGCATTTTCCCCGAAACCTGGAGCCTGGTGCTGGATTTATCCCCCTGGCGGTGAAAGAAAAAGATTGAAAATTCTCCGCTCCGAAGTGGTCGACCGGCAAGCTTCTCCAGGTGAGATCCTCTCTTCCGACCCCATCATCGGCTCGGCCCGCCACAGTCTAAAACTCTTAGAAGTTCAGCCAGAGGGTAAAAAGGGGATGCGTGGCGCCGATTGGTTTCGGGGACAAAAAAATATTTTATTTGCTGTTTAAATTTACTTCTTTTGTGTTTCTTATTCGGCTCTTTATGTATTATTAATGTAGAGAGGTAACAAATGACAACTATTAGTTTAAATTCAGAATTGGCGAGAATGCGGACTCAAGAGGGGCCGAAAGAAGCCCTTGAATACGCAGGTGGGACAGGTGGTGCCTTTAGAATCACCTCCCTCTTTCAAAAGGGACTTAAGACACTCGGCCTTTCAGGCTACTCGAACAAAGAGACAGTGAGAATTCAAGGAGATCTAGGAACGGCAGGCTCGGTTCTCGGTTTACTTGATATTCCTCGCTCAATTGTTGAGGCTAAAGAAACTCTCTCGAATCTGGGCGACAACTCGATGTCCCTCACTCGGAGAGTTGCAAAAGCCGCGGCAGATTGTTTTACTGCGATTGCCACATTAGGATTCGGAGTCGTTTATCTGACCGGAATGGGATGGCTCCTTGCGCCCGTTCGTTTGATCGACACTGCATCCGATGCAGCTGAACTTCAAATCAACGCAAGCAACTTCAGCCACGTCGCTGAGATCGAAGGAAAAGCACCAAGCGAAGCGAAAGAAGCGATCGCTCACTCGAAGAAATTCTACATGCTGAAAACAATCATCAAAGCAACGAGCGTTGGATTGTCTTTGATTGGATTTGCACTCTGGGCGACAGGAGTTACGTTTGTCTCAGGACTCACGCTCAGCATCGTATCACTTGCTCTCACAGCGGCTGCGATTAAAGCTGACCTTTACAAGGATCCGCGCAAGTTGCTGAAGTGCGATCGAACGATCGTTGTTTAAGAAGCCTTTACATTAAAGACTGCTTCAACTTATGATTTACACCTCAAAAAAAACAGGAGTAAATCATGGCTGGAGCAGTTCTTAATCGTATCACACTAGGTTTCGTTACTTTCGAAGAAAAACAAAATGCAGACCGCCCAGAAGGGCTATTGAATGTGTCTGTTGCAATGACTGGAAAAGCATCAGACGTCGCAAGAGTTGTCAAGTTAGCTGGAAAATGTTGTGACGTTGTTACCGAAATGCAGGGAAGTGAAGCGTCCCCTCTCGTCGCAAGCGCATCGAAAACATTCGGGACTGTTTATGCAGGGTTGAATGTAACTCGTCTTCCAATTGTCACCCGAACCGCCAAAGAAGCCGTCACAAGCGATCAAGCAATAGACGGAAGAGGAGCTTTCGCTCGATTGCGCGATATCACTGATGCTATTGCTGCGTGGCAGTGGTCAGCTGTGCTTTTCGGGGCTGCACATTTAGTCAAAGCGGCCAATATTTTTTCTTTCATCTCCGATGGAGCGTCTCTTCCTCTGGATGCAGGCGACGTGAAGATGGCTCATGACCTGATCGGCGATCTCGACTTGAGTAAAGTAAGCCCCGAGTTGAGAGCCCGGTTTGAAGATACTCGCACCCTCGCTTTCATCAAGATGGTCAAGACAGCCGCTTCGGTGATCACAGGAGCGATGACCGTCCTCATGTACTTAGCAGGAGTGACCCTCCTTTCTGCTTCAGCAATCCTTGGTGTTGGGTTTGTCGGAGCGGGAGCGGGTCTCTATGCTTCCTACTTTGAGAAAACGCGGATGCAGAAGCCGTTCGATCTCGATGCAATTCGAGCTGCAGAGTCAAACAAAAAGGCGACGGTTGTCTAAATCGATCCATACCTCCCAGTGGCTGCTCGTGGGCAGCCTACTGGGATTCATGGCCTCGCTCCTTTTGATCGCAAAAGTCCATTCCTACAGGGCCGAATCGCTCCTATTCGCTGTGACCCCATCCGAACCTCTTATTGTGACCATTGAAGGGTGCGTCGCAAAGCCAGGTCCCTATTTCGTCCCATCCGGGACCCCCTTGTCCGAACCCCTCCGGCGCGCCAAGCCAAAACCCTGGGCCAATCTTCAAAAAATTCCCACCACCCAAATCGTGGAAACCCCCCTTCACCTTTTTGTCGAAGAGCTGACGGAAATTACCATATATGTCGAGGGCGCGGTCGTAGAACCAGGCCCGATCACCCTCCCAGCCCAAAGTCGGATCGCCGATTTGAAGACAAAAGTTAAATTGACCCCCGATGCCGATAAAACCTTTTTTCGCAGGAGAAAACGGTTAAAAAATGGAGAGAAAATCGAGGTGCCAAAGAAAACTGTTGAGCTAAATGGGACACTTTGACTATGCTTTCATACCGATATTTAATGAGATTGTTCTCGTAAATAGTTCACGCATGCCACCCCTGGTCCTAGGATCTGCGGGTTAAGCGCGTAAGCCGGGAGGAAGTCATCCTCTGCTTCAGCGCGCATGCCAATTTTAAATGGGAAAGGAAAACCTATGCCGCTGACATTGATTGGCCTGAAAAAAGGAATGGCGCAAGTCTTCGATCAAGACGGTAAACTCGTCGTCTGCACGGTCATTTTAGCTGAGCCGAACACAGTACTACAGATTAAGCGCAAAGAAAAAGATGGCTACAACGGCATTCAGCTCGCCGGAGTTCCTATGACAAAGGCGCAAGCAAACCGGGCCGATAAGCCGACAAAAGGGCAATATGCCAAGAATCAAATTGAACCTTGCCGTGTGATTCACGAATCACGCCTCGATGAAGTAGACCAATTTCAGATTGGCCAGAAGCTCGACGCGAGCCTCTTTGCTGATGCAGGATTTGTCGACGTTGAGGGAGTGAGCAAAGGAAAAGGATTCCAAGGGGTTATGAAACTCTTCAACATGGCAGGGGGGCCTGGAGCGCATGGTTCTGGATTTCACCGCCACATGGGATCCACAGGGATGAGATCTACTCCAGGCCGCTGCTTTCCCGGTGGAAAGAGAGCCTCGCGCATGGGTGGAGACCGGCAAACGGTCCAAAACCTTCGGGTGGTAGCAGTCAAAGGAAACATCCTCCTCGTTGAGGGAGCAGTTCCTGGCGCGCCAAACGGGGTTGTCTACATCAGAAAAGCGAAGAAGAAAGCGAAGAAGGGGTAACTCATGGCAAATCTTAAATTGTACGATATCCTGGGTAAAGAAGTTGGAAAAGTCCAAATCGAAGACGCACTCCTAGAAGGAAGCGCCCACCCCCAATCGATCAAAGACTACATCGTGGCGATCCGCAATAACGCCCGTCAATGGTCTGCTAGCACAAAAGTGCGAAAAGAAATCAACCGAACTGGCAGAAAGCCTCACCCTCAAAAAGGGCAAGGACGTTCCCGTCAAGGGGACCTCGCAGCGCCTCAATATAAAGGGGGCGGTATCGTATTCGGTCCTAAGCCGAAATTTGATATCCACGTTCGGATCAATAAAAAAGAGCGAAGAGCCGCCATTCGATCGCTCATTGTTGAGAAAATCAAAGCGGGCTTAGTTCATGTCCTTCAGAAAGGGGACCTGAAACACCCAAAAACACAAAAAATGGCCCACTTCTTCGACCAGACAAATATTGGAACGAAGAGAGTTTTGGTTTTAGGCGAGAGCAGCCGTGAAGAAATGGGAAATCCCCACGTCAACCTGGTCAAGAGCCTCCGCAATATTCCGAAAAAAGAATATGCGATGGTTCCCCAAGTCAACGGTTACGAGTTAGTTCGTTGCAACACCCTTGTCGTGCTCGACTCTGCCTTGGATGAATTCCTTTCGATTTTAGGTACAACATGAAAAATCCATATCAAATCATTAAAAATCGACGCGTCACTGAGAAGAGCCGCGTGTTGGAAAATTTAGTGAATGCGAAGAGCAACCGCTGTTTAGCGCGCTGCCAATCGCCTAAAGTCGTTTTCGACGTCGATCCTAAAGCGAATAAAACTGAAATCGCATCTGCGGTGGAAGAGATTTACAAAGATCAGAAAGTGAAAGTCGTGAAAGTAAATACTGTGAACGTTGGGCCTAAAACCCGCAGAGTTCGTGGATTTACTGGAGAAACAGCCGCTTATAAGAAAGCAGTTGTTACCCTTCGTCCCGGCGACACAATTGAGGCTGGAGTTTAACGATGCCAAAATTATTTCGACCCACAACACCTGGACAGCGAAAGTTAGTGCTTCCTGTTCTGTTGGAGCTTGCTCCCGGTGAGAAAGCGGCGCCAAAATCGCTGCTCATCCCGAAACGCCGCACAAACGGACGCAACCACAGCGGCCACATCACTTGCCGCCATAAAGGGGGCGCCCATAAGAAGATGTACCGTTTGATCGACTTCAAACGTGATAAAGAAAATATTCCAGCGACTGTCGAGTCAGTTGAGTATGATCCTAACAGATCAGCCCTCATCGCCCTCGTCAGCTACCGCGATGGAGAGAAACGATATATCATCGCTCCCCAAGGAATCAAAGTTGGCGCAACTGTAATGACCAGCGACGAGCCGCCCTTTCAAATCGGCTGCTGCATGAAACTCAAGTTCATGCCCCTCGGCTCAGTCATCCACAACATTGAGCTCAACCCAGGCAGAGGCGCTCAGCTCGTCCGTTCAGCCGGACTTTCTGCGCAGCTCCTCGCTCGCGGCAACGGCTATGCGACGATCCGGATGCCCTCCGGCGAAGTGCGTCTGATCAATGAAAATTGCAGAGCAACATTTGGCGCAGTCTCCAATGCGGAGCATAACCTGCGCGTCATTGGAAAAGCGGGACGCTCCCGTTGGTTAGGGCGCCGCCCAACCGTACGAGGCGTCGCGATGAACCCTGTCGATCACCCTCACGGTGGTGGTGAAGGACGTGGAAAAGGAAACCATCCCCAATCACCTTGGGCGCAGTTTACAAAAGGATTCCGAACCCGTTCCAATAAGAAAACCAGAAAATGGATTGTAAAAGAGCGAAGGTAATTGCATGGGAAGATCGCTAAAGAAAGGCCCCTTCGTCGACCACCACCTCATGGTGAAGGTTGATAAGAACAATAAAGAAGGCGCGAAAAAAGTTATTAAAACTTGGTCCCGACGTTCGATGATTGTCCCTGACATGATCGGTCAAACGTTTGATGTCCATAACGGGAAGAAATTCATTTCCGTTTACGTATCAGAGAACATGGTCGGCCACCGTTTGGGAGAGTTTTCTCCTACTCGTACATTTAAAGGCCACCCCAAGAAGTCTGCCGCTTCAACAGCAGCAGCACCTTCAGGAGGAAGTTAATCGATGCAATTTGCTAGAGCCATCACGAAATATGTTCGCATCTCACCCCGCAAAGCCCGCTACGCAGCGGACCTGATTCGCGGTTTGGGAGTCGATCAGGCAACCCTCCAGCTTCTCCATTCGAAGCTCCGAGGCGGCCGCCTGATTAAAAAGACGCTCGATAGCGCCGTCGCCAATGCGGTTACCCAGATGGACGCACGCCGTGAAACATTAAAAGTTCACGAAGTGAGAGTCGATCCAGGTCCCATCCTCCGACGAGCAAAACCCCGCAGCCGTGGATCTTCTGTTCCCGTGAACAAGCGGACGAGCCATTTTACCATCGTCCTCACAACTGAGACTGGAGCTAAATAATGGGACAAAAAGTATCACCGACTGGATTTAGACTCGTACGACGTAAACGTTGGACCTCCAACTGGTATGCCAACAAACAAGAGTTCGGCAACCAAATTGGCGAAGATAAGAAAATCCGCATGCTGCTGGCGACGAAGCCTGCCTGCCAAGGCGCTTCGAAATTCCAAATCAAGCGGATGAGCGGCAAAATTGAAGTGACTATTTTCACCTCTAGACCTGGTCTTGTCATCGGGAAGAAAGGAGCTGAGATCGACATTCTCAAAAATGAACTGCGACACCTGACTGGAAAAGAAGTTTGGATCGAAGTGGAAGAGATCAAAAGACCTGATCTCGATGCAAAACTCGTCGCAGACGGAATTGCAAAACAACTCGAAAGACGGATTCCATTCCGCCGCATTTTGAAGAAGGCGATGCAAACATCGATGGATGCTGGCGCTGCTGGAATTAAAGTCCAAGTCTCTGGTCGTATCGGCGGAGCCGAGATCGCTCGCGTCGAGTGGTATAAAGAGGGGCGTATTCCTCTCCATACTCTCCGCGCCGACATCGACTACGCAATGGGTAGAGCTGAAACAACTTATGGTTCTATTGGCGTAAAAGTTTGGATTAACAAAGGCGATGAGATCATCGCAGCGCCGAAGCAATTTTCAGGCACCACGAAATCAGCCTCTGGTTTCGGAGCTGAGCAAGCAGGGGGATCATAATATATGGCATTGATGCCCAAGAGAACAAAGCACAGAAAGCAACAGAAAGGCAAAATGACAGGCCTTTCAAAAGGTGGAGCCTTCGTTGAGTTTGGCGAGTTTGGCATGCAGTCTTTGGACCGCTGCTGGCTCACAGCCCAGCAAATCGAAGCTTGCCGAGTAACCATTTCGCGCACATTTAGCCGAAAAGGGCAAGTTTGGATCCGAGTTTTCCCAGATAAACCGGTCTCTAAAAAGCCAGCTGAAACACGAATGGGAACCGGTAAAGGGGCGCCTGACCACTATGTAGCGGTCGTCCGTCCAGGCCGAATCTTGTTTGAGGTAGGCGGGGTGACCCGTGAAGAGGCTCAAGAAGCCCTTCGCCTCGCAGCTGCAAAATTGCCGATCCGCACTAAATTTGTCGATCGATTGGAGAGAGTGTAATGGCTAAAAAGAAAGAAAAAGCTGAAATGTCAGTCAAAGAAATGCAGGCCCAAGTCTACGATTTAGATCGTGAGATTTTTCAACTGCGCAATGAGCTTGCTGTACAGAGAAAACTAGAAAAACCGCATCTCATCCGCGAGAAGCGAAAACAGAAAGCGCGCATTCTCACGCAATTAACTAAGAGAGGGGCAGTATGATTCGAGGCAGACGCAAAGAAAATATTGGCGTAGTCATCTCCAATAAAATGGACAAGACAGTCACTGTACAAGTAACGCGCAAAATGAGACACGAGAAATACGGAAAAGTCATCGAGCGCAAAAAGAAATATTACGCCCATGACGACAGCAATGCACTGCAGCTGGGTCAAAAGGTCCGTATCATGGAAACCCGCCCTCTTTCTAAATTGAAAAGATGGCGCGTAGTTGAGGTAGTATGATTCAACAAGAAACAAATTTAGAAGTAGCTGACAATACTGGCGCCAAGAAGGTCCGTTGTTTTAAAGTCCTCGGGGGCTCTAAAAAGCGGTACGCAAAAGTGGGCGACATCATCGTTTGCGCAGTGAAAGAAGCGGATCCCAAAGGAGCCGTGAAGAAAGGGGAAGTCGTTAAAGCTGTCGTTGTTAGAACGAAAGCTTTCATCCGCCGTCCTGATGGATCGCTCCTCCGTTTCTATGATAACAGCTGCGTCATCATCGACGACAAACTACAACCCCGTGGAAGCCGTATCTTTGGACCTGTCGCCCGTGAAGTTCGCGACGCAGGGTATGTGAAGATCAGTTCCCTAGCACCAGAGGTTATTTAATATGAGCAGATGGATTCGAAAAGGCGATCGCGTACTCGTGATTGCAGGAAACGATCGAGGCAAAACGGGAGAAGTCTTATCGCGCAGCGATGAGAGAATTCTGATCCAAGGTGTGAACGTTCGTAAAAAGCATTTGAAGCGCACACAAGAGACACAAGGCGGGCGGATTGTTGAGATGGAAGTACCCAT
>CAZIML010000027.1:0-13549 GCA_964540255.1 uncultured bacterium | reverse complement strand
CAGCAAGCAGACGATCTCATCCTGCTCGCCGCCGCTCACTTCGACCCTGCCGTCAAGGTGGACGATCAGGTCGAGCTCTAACCTCACCCCAAATTCCCCAGCGAGATAGATCCCCGGCTCGATCGAAAAGCAAGTCCCCTTCAAAATCGGGCGAATGTCGTGCATTTCGAGGTTGTCCATGTGAGCGCCGCTCCCGTGAAGCTCCACCTCGATATTGTGTCCGGTCCTATGGAGAAAAAAGTCCCCATATCCAGCATCGCGGATCACTTTCCGGGCAGCTTCATCTACTTCCCACCCCTCGAGCCGCTTCTTGTCTCTAAATCGGCTCTTCACCAGCTCTATGGCCCCTTTTTGGGCTTTGCGGACAATGTGGAAGATCTCTTTCTGTTTTTCTGTCGGCTTTGCATCGGCAACTGCGACACGGGTCAAATCGCCAAACACGGCCCCCTCCCCTTCCTCTTTTGCCCATAAATCGATCAGGATAAAATCTCCCCTTTGGATCAGGCTCGATTTTCCCTTGAGAGGCTCATAATGGGGATCGGCGCTATGGCCATTCACACCGACGATCGGATCGTGATCGGAAATGAGGCCCCGCTTTTTGAAATCAGCGGCAATTTTTTGCTGCACGTCATATTCAGTCAGCTTCTTCCCTTGCTTGAGATGCTCCGCAATCCACTTCCAAGCCTCATTCACCACCTCATCGCACCCACGGGCTGCCCGCAGCTGGCTTTGAATCTGAGATTCGCTTAAAACAGCAGTAAAATGGGCCAGAAAATCGGCCGAGCTCACCACCTCGACGCCGAACGATCGGACTAAATCGATCGTCCCCCCATCGACTTTGGAGACGTAAGGGATCTGATTCTTCGGCGAATACTCCATCGCCACCTTTTTGGCACCGTGAAGAGCCCGTTTCAGCTCCGCCTCGAGCGACTGCCACGATTTGTAGCTCCTCTTTTCCCCCTCGGCCCCATCGAGAGCATGAGCCTCAATCGCATGGACGATCTTCACCGGTTTTCCAACCGTGGGGATCCAGTAAAAAAATCGGCGGGTGGTCATCTGATGATGGGGAATCTCTAAAAACCGGCGAGCGAGCTCGTTATTCCCGTGAAAATCATACAAAAGCCATCCATCGGCATGGATCTCTTTCAGATATTTTTGCGCTTCTTCTACTTTTGTCATCGGTTAACACTCTGACTGCGGGCTGCACCCCCCGCAACCCGAAGGATCGCAAAGGGCTCTCTCAATACCCCGTTTAAAAAACTACACGACTGGGTGGTCCCAATCTTTCCAATCGCCTCTAAGATATGGAGTTTCTTCTCGTGATCCGCTCCCGCGTAGGCCCCTTGCAAATCGCGAAGGACCGATTCATCTTTGGCAAACATCGCAAGGACCAGGCACGCCTGGAGCCGAACATTCCCATCGGGATCGTTGACGAGCTCTTTCACTACGTCCATCGCCGTTTCATCCCCCTCATGAAGGAGGGTGGCGGCCGCAAACCCTGAAATCCCCCAAGATTTTCTCTGCAAAAAAGTCTTGAGAGCAGGAAGAGCGCGAGGATCTTCGACCAGAGCAAGGAGCGAGACGAGGTTGAGCCGGGTCATCTGATCTTGCGCTTCGGGAAGGTTCGGAATTTGATCGCTATAGCGCACCTGGCTCGGGGCCAACGTCTCAAAAAGAGGATTGGGCTTTCGATCCATCATCCAAAGACGCTTTTCCTTTTCCAAAAATCCAACGATAAAATCGCAACACTCTTTCACTTCGACCCGCTGTCCTAAAAGGCCAAGAGCGACGTTCGCTCTCACATAGGGATCGCTACTTTCCCTTAACGTTTTGAGGGCTAAATTTTTCCCCCGATCTCCAAGAGAGGCAAGAGCTGCTGCCGCCATTCTCCGATTTTCAGGAAGAGAATCGGAGAGCCAGCGGCTCATCGACTTTTCCCCGAGCTCTGGATTGATGATGAAAGCAGCCCAGCTCGCCGTGATCGCAACCGCCGGATCAGAATCTTCCAATACTCCTTTCAAAATCGAGGGGTCTTTCACTTTGTAAAAAAGGCCAAACGCATTCAGAGCGGCGATCCGAACCGCCGGATGAGAATCTCCAATCAGCCGAATCACCTCTTCCTCAGCCTCTTTCATCTCAAAGTGGGCCGCAATCGAACAGGCCAAATGTCTCAAGCCGGCCCGGCTGCTCCTCGCCAATGTTTTGAATTCAGGAAGGGAAATCTCCTCGTAAATCTCTAAAAGAGCGCCGATGGCGATCTGCCGCTCTTCGATCGTTGTCCTCTCTGACTGAACGAGCGCCTGCAGAACGGGAGCTAATTCTTTGATTCTTAGCATTCCCACTGCCTTAATCACCTCGAGGCGCACCATCCACACCTTTTCATCCTGAACGAGCCGCTGGATCTCATCTTTCAGAGGGGCGTCTCTATAGGAGGCGGCCATCTGCACGGCGATCGATCGGATCACTGCATTCGAATCGCGCATCATTTTAATTAAAATGGGAATCGCCCTTGTGTCGTGAGTGAGATAGGCCCCAATCGTCGCCGACAAACGGACGCCATACTGAGAAGAAAGGGTCCCTTTTTTCAAAACGCCCCACGAGATCTCCTCTAACAAGCGCCGATCATAGAGGAGATCGGGCTGTTTGGTGGTCAATTGGTTCCAAAGATCGAGAGCTTCTTCTTCCCGTCCATTTGCAGCGAGCGCTTCGACAAGAGTTTTTTGAGTAGGAATTGAATCGGGGAATTGCTCAGCGAGCTTTTCAGCTTCAACGAGCGCCGAATTTTGATCTTCGATGAGGAGGTGGGCTTGAACTCGCCGGATCCCCTCTTCTTCAGGCAGTTGTGATGCAATCAATAGAGAAGCGAGCAGCCAAATCATGAGACCTCATTTCCCCTTATCTAACTCAATTAGGCCATTTTGCCAAGAACCTTCCCTCCGATCAGGTGGAAATGGAGATGAAAAATCGTCTGCCCCGCCTCCGCTCCATTATTCGTCAGGAGCCGATAGCCATCGGCGACTCCCCTCTCCTCTGCGATCTCTTGCGCCACTTTGACAATCTCCCCCAAGAGAGGATAATCGTCCGGCTCCATCGACTGGAGATTGGGGATCTCTTTTTTGGGCATGATCAAAATGTGGACAGGAGCCACGGGGTGGATGTCTTCGATCGCTAAAATCCGCTCATTTTCGAACACTTTTTTCGACGGAAGTTTTCCGTTGATGATCAAACCGAATACGGTACTCATGAATGCCTCAATGCGATGTGAAGAGCCTTCAAAGCATCTTCTTTTGTTTCCCAAATCGAAATAAAACGCCCTTTATGGCAAAAAACAGCCCCATCGATCCCGCTCACCCTTTTCAAGTCAGCCTCGTGAAGCCCCGCCCACGGTTCTGGAAGAGCCCGCCTCACTTTCATCCGCTCCGATAAACTCGGAGGGATCGCCCGCACCTTCCAGTGGTTCCCCGAAGGCATAATCACAAATTGAGCCGGATGAAGATCCCCTCCTAGATCGAAAAAATTCTCAATCCAGGGGATCGACTCTTCAAAAATGAGGGCTGAGCTCCCTTCGATCATCGCCTTCTTCACAAGACCACGGCACTCGATGGTATAGTGATGCCGCCTTCTCAATCTCTCGAGGTGGCCGTACGCGAAATCGACCGCCTGAAAAAAAGCCCGATCCATTTCAGCCGCCGGCGCCTCATATTCGATTGGCATGAAATTGGAGATCACCTGAGAAAAGGAAGTGACACCGGGCTCGAGTTTAGCGACCCCATTATCATGGGCGTCGACCCCCATGACGAGCGCTTTATTAATGTGGTCGTAAAGGTGCCCTTCGATCACTCCCAGCTCCTTCAACTCGAGGAGAACCATCCCGGCGCTGCTCATCGTCCCTTGATAGCCCGCCTGGTGGTGGTCGAACCGCCTTTTTTTCGGATCGTAAACCCCTCCCACATCGCAAACATAGTCGCAATTTTCAAGCACTTTAGGATCTCGGGTCCGGTAGACTTTATCTCGGTCGATCCGGTCAAAAAGGAGCAGGAGGGAACAAGCGGTGACCTCATCCGCGTGAAACGATCCGTCGTGTGTGCCTAAACTGCGCTGTTCCATTTTTTTCTCCAACAGTATATACCTTCAGGAAAACAGAGGCAACCATGAAGCTGACAAGTCCTGCATTTCATGAAGGGGGAATCATCCCCTCGATTTACACCTGCGAAGGGAAAAATTTCAACCCTTCTTTTCGGTTTGAACAAGTTCCACCCTCTGCAAAAAGCCTTGTTTTCATCTGCGACGATCCCGACGTACCCAAATCGGTCCGAGCCGACCAGATGTTTGATCATTGGGTCATTTACAATATCCCCCCCCAAGAGCGTCAGATCGGCGAGCGGGCAAAACCCCCCGGCACCGAAGGGAAGAATACCTCAGGCAAAATCGGCTACTACGGCCCCTGCCCTCCTGACCGGGAGCATCGCTATTTTTTTAAGCTCTACGCCCTCGACCAATGGCTCGACCTTCCTCCTGGCGCTACCAAAAAAGAGGTGGAGCATGCTATGGAGGGACATGTGATCGCTCAATGCCAATTGATCGGGCGCTACGAAAAAGGAAAAGGATACTGATTGGAAAGCTACCTCACTGCAGAACACTATGATCTAGTCACCCCAGACGGCGTCATTACCAAGCTTCAAACGATCAACGAAAAAAAAAGGGTCGCTACCCTCAAAATTGAGAAAATCTCCCCCGCGTTTGTCGGCTACCAGATCGACAAAAGCCTCATCACCTTCAACCTAAAAAGCACTCTCGCCCAGCTCGGAATCAACGGCCAGGGGATCGACATTCGGCTCGACCCAAAAAATAACCGCGCCGACCTCAAAGTGGAGCTCGTCTCGATCGGGAAAGTCGGGCAAGCGATGCTCGAGCTTCTCACTCCCGGCGCCTACATTGGAAAACTCTTTGCCGCCGACGATCGGCGCCGCGTCCGCGACCCAGATTATCTGATGCGGATGTTTGGAAGGTCCGACCGGAGAGGCCGCCCCCTCCTCTCGCTCGGAGGCCTCGAAGGGAGCGGCGCCCTCATCTTGGAAAAACTAGAAGGGAGAACCGTCGCCTTCATCTCTCTTCTCGACGGAGTCGTCGCCTACGACACAGCCGTTTATGGATTTCTTCCAACCCTAGCCCAAGCTCTTGTCAAAAACATCCCCAACACCCGCCAACTCCTCCAGCTCCATCAACAGTGGCACCCCGAAGTCCCCCGCCTTTTGATGAAAGACGAGATCCTCCTGGTCAAAACAGCCCCCCTCCATATCCGCACTGTCTACGCCCATGTCGTCGATTCGCTCCTCCCCAACGCCATGCACCACACCAGCGCCAACTTCCTTCAACCCGACACCACCGCCTCGGGAGACATCTACGAGCTTTACGGAACGAGCCATCAGATCATCGACGACATCCCCCTCGAGTTTTTCACTCTAGAACCCCATCGCGAACACATCTTTTTCACCGACCGGGACCAACTGCTCGCCTCTCTCGAAGAGCCCAAATCCCTTTTCGACGCCTTTGCCACAGCCCCCGCCCCTCAAAATCTTCTCGCCTCCGTTTTTGTCGTCAAAGGGACCCAGATGAAATCGCTTCAACCCAAAGATTGGATTGTCCGAGAACTCATCAAACACGATTTTCCCGGACTCACCCATCCTGCAAGACAAGCCCAAATCGTTGAAAAATATATCGAGAACCAACCCTCCTACCCCTTTCTCAAAGCCATTGAAGATGGGCTCATCACCTCTCAAGGAATCCTCCTCTCCCGCCATTTTCCCACCCCCCTTCTCAAGCGGATGCTCCTCAATGACCAAGTGCAAAGGTGTCTCAAACGGCTCTATTTTGAGTACCCCTCTTCTTCCTACGGCGCCTTTTTCTCTCATGAAGATCGAGCCATGCTCGTCGATCTCGCCAAATTCGGCATCCCCACCTACTGGGTCGACCATTCTTCCGGTAAAATCCTCCAATACGCCCTGAAGCCCGACAAAGAAGCAGGCCTTTTCGTTCCCCTTCCCCTCGTTGAGACCTTTCGGAAAGCAACCTTTTTTGGCGTCTACGGATCCAATCTCCAAGAAGGGAGCTTTGAAAAAGAGCTCCGCGCCCTTCTCGAAGGAACTCTCGCCCTTCGCGCGAACATGAATCACCCCCTCCTCTCGAAAGAGACCCCCCTCGCCCTCCTCACTGGCGGAGGACCTGGCGCCATGGAAGTAGGGAACCGCGTCGCCAAATCGGTCGGCATCCTCTCCTGCGCCAACATCGTCGATTTTCGGACCACCGACAAAGCCGTCGTCAACGAGCAAAAGCAAAACCCCCATATCGACGCCAAGATGACCTACCGTCTCGACCGGCTCGTTGAAAGACAAGCTGAGTTTTATCTCGACATCCCGATCTTTCTTCCCGGCGGCATAGGGATGGATTTTGAGTATACACTTGAAGAGGTGCGCCGCAAGACAGGGAGTTGTCCCGCCAATCCGGTCCTTCTTTTTGGCTCGCCCGACTATTGGCGCCGCAAAGTGACCTCTCGATTCCAGCTCAACCGCGAAACGGGCACCATTAAAGGTTCAGAGTGGGTCAGCAACTGTTTTTATTGCATCGAGACAGCCGAGCAAGGGCTTTGGGTCCTTGGCAATTTCTTCCAAAATCGGCTAAAAATCGGCAAAGAAGGCCCCATTTATGACGAAGGATTTTGCAACGTCACTCAACGAGCTTCAGAAAAGTCTTCGCCAGTTGTTCAGGGCTGAAGCGCTGAGCCGCCTCGCTCTTTAAAAACTCCCGAATATTCCGTTGATATTCTTCGTATTCGCTCTCGCTCATTCTTTTCAGAAACTGGTACATCTCTTCATGATCTTTGAACATCCTTCGATCGATGAAGCAATCGGGAGGAATATAATCGGTCACATTGCTAGCGCCCCAGTAGACAGGAACCACTCCAGCTGCGAAGCAATCGAAAATCTTTTCGGTGATGTACCCCTTGACATCCCTCATATTTTCATAGCAGATCGCGAATTTGTAGTGTCTCATCACCTCGATTTTATCGGCCACCGCCCCACGGTAGTTTTTGTACTTTTTCTTGCTCCAGTTGTGTCCATAGAGATCAAATTCCCATTTTTTATCCTCGAAAAAGCGAACAACCCTTCTTCTTTCCGAATAGAGTTCTTTTGGGTGGGAGCTTTCCAATTTTCGGGTGATCATCGTGCAGAACCTCTTCTTTTCGAAAGGAAGGATCTCATCGATTTGAGGCCTTAAAACAGGGTAGAAGAACTTGAAGAATTTCACATTATCGACCCGATCATCGTCCCAAGTGAACACCTTTCCAAAACAATCGTAGACCCTTGGGTCGTGGATTTCGGGCATAACAGTCGGCGGTTCCCAAACGAAGAGGACCATTTTTTCTTTCGGCCTCCTCGTTAAGTCGAGATCTTTCACCTGAATTCCCAAATTCCAGAAGACCCAAGTGCTCTCTTCGCCCTGTTCGAACCCCTTTACTTCCCATCCCTTTTGACGCAATTCTTCCCTCACCACATTTCCGTTGGGAACCAAAGCCTCGAAAGGAGTATCTACCGGAGCGAAATTGACGTAGAGTTCAAGAACAGCAGCGAAAAGTGAAATCATCCCTCGATGCTATCACTTTTCCCGTTAAAAACCATAGTTCATGTTGTATTCGAAGTAGCGGGTTCGTTTTTTAGCGAACTGTCCCTCTAGAGAGTAGCCGTGGTGATAGCCTACGTAGAATCGGAGTTGTAATGAAGCTGCTCTAAATTTCTCCATAAAAGAGCGATGAAGCAAGTCCCATACAGTTTCTGCTTCATGAATTTGCTCCCTAAGAAGCGAGCCTCGGTTCCATATTCAATATAGATGGGCTTCCATTTGTAGGTTTCATCGCTATGAACGTAACAACCCGGGCCAACGAAGACTCGGACCGCCTCGGTCGCCTGATAAGAGACGAAGAAATCGACCGCTTCGATGCTTGGGTTGACCCGTCTCTCATTTGGATGATCGAGCATAAACTCATCTCCCAAGTGGCCAGAGATATGGTACCCCCGTAATCGGAAGGACCAAGGCCCAACAGCGTAGGTGATGGGGATTCCACCGTAGAAGTCGGTATTGACCAGTTCAGCCGTAGCCCCTGGAGCGTTATTTGGGTGAGGATCCATATTGAAGACTGACCAGATTCCTGCCTCGATCCCGATTTGCAAATCGCCCCCCCAGAACAAGTCGAGCCATCGATAGATTGGGAAGTCATCGCCCAGAGATACCCCTGCGCATTTATTTCCGCACACCCGATCGCCGCTTCTCCACCCCACGCTATAAGTGGCAGCTCTTGGATCGGCGATCAGCGGCAAGAAGAGTTCGGTCATTTGGGGGAACCAGATCCCGCTGATTTGGGGCCGTTCCACATATTTTTCTCTCAGCTCTTCATCGGCCGGCGGCACACCATTCAGCACATGCACTTCCGCCACACCTGGCACATCTTTCACGAACGATACGATACTATTGGCCAACATCTTGTTGCTCGGCATATTGGCCAGCCACACTTTTTTATTTTTGACCAACACCACCACTCGATATTCGGCGTAGTGCATATCGACGAGCGCCTGGATGTATCCCTCGAAGTAAGGATCGGACGCATTTTCCACCTCTTCGGGGATGCTATCTTTTCGAGTTAAAATCACAGCCACATTTGAAGCCGTTTCATCACCCTGAACCAAGCTTCCGCAAAAAATGAAAAGAGCCAAGACACCAGACTGAAGCACGCGCATAGTTGAACAGTTCCTGTTACAACACTATATACACGCTAAACTTTTATCGAGGAAGGATCTTTTGCAAAACGGCTTTGGAGCAATCTCGCCCCGCTGTAGAAACAAAGCGCTCCCCCCATCACCAGCACCTGGACTGGCCCGACAGCCACCGCCAGCCAGCCCCCCAAAGGAGGCGCCACCGCTCCCCGGAGTCCTGCCATCACCACATTGACCCCCGTGTACCTTGAGCTCTCCTCTTTGCCAGCGAAGATCGGCCCGGACAGATTCCACACCAAGTGGCTCCCCCCCTGTCCCACTCCGTACCAGAAATAAGCCACATACAACCAGACCACATTCCACACAGCGAAGCTCAGCAAAATCGTGAATAAACCGATCGACAAGAAGACGAGACTTGCCATTTTCATCACATTCATCCGCCCCATCCACCTTGCCCACATTGGCGAAGACAAAGCGAACCCCAGTCCCTTTGCAATCGAAACGGCCCCTGCCATTTCCAAATAGGAGACCCCCAAGACATCGACCGCGAAGAGAGGCAAAGCCGGTTGAATCAGCATCAAACCGAAGCCGCTCACCATGAAGCCCCACTGAAATCTAGAGAAATCGACCCGTTCTTTCATCAATCGGTAGCTATCTCTCCAAGGGCGCACAACCAATTCTTTCAAACTCGGCCGTTCCTCCACCACCTCTTCTCCCTCGACCACGATTCGCGACTGAACCACGAGCGTCCCCATTCCCACCAGCGCCGCCCCCACGAACAGTCCCCGCCACAGCCCTGGATCGTGGTCGAGCACCGCGCCACAACCCAGCGCCAGCGCCACTCCCTCCACATAGCCCAGCGCCGAGCTCACTGAGAATACCCGTTCGCGCCCCTTTCCCATCGTCCGTTTTAAAATTTCCATCCAAGCAGGGATTCCCGCTCTATAGAAAAACATATAGTTGACAGCCGCCCCGATCACGAACCAAGGGGAGCCGATCCACAAGCAGAGCAAGAACGGAGCCCGCATCAAGAAGCCCGCCCAGAGAACATTCGCCTTCAATCTTTTCGTTCTTCCCCTTAGCCCCGCGCTCCAGTAGAAGGACAACACAGTCACTACTGGTTTTAGCATTGTCAGCAAAGCCACTTGGAAAGCGCTTGCCCCCAGATCTTTGTAGAGGATAAAGACGATGAAGCCGTACAAAGTGAAGAGCGGTTCGGAGAGCAAGTTGGACCAAACCAACGTTTTAGACATTTGTTTTTCTTTAGAAGGATCGGTCATGCGCCAGCATAATACAGTTCATCGCAATTCTTTTCCATGCAATAAAAATAGGATTACGCCCATCTAAATAATTGAATTGGCGATCCATCATCGAGCATGAAAAGATTGCGGAATAGGGGGCAGATCCGTTAAGCTTTTATTCCAACCACCTACAATGGGGCAATAGCTCAGTGGTTAGAGCAGCGGACTCATAACCCGTCGGTCCCTGGTTCAAGTCCAGGTTGCCCCACATTCTTAAGTACCTCTGATACAAGAATCTTTAACCAGAGGTATCCATGAATCAAACACCAAAAATGCCAATTTTCCGCACTTTTTCCGCAAATGACTGGAACAATCCAGAATTACGCACTCCCCTATCCGCTTCCTCGTTTAACAACCCAAAATCATATCAACTTTTTCCTCAAATGCGGAAAAATTGCGGAAAATCGATGATTCGAAAGATCAGCCCGAACTAACTAGCAATAGACTGAACTGCCAGGAACAACGGATTCACAATCCTATTCCCCTTAATTCCCTGTTATTATAAATTTTACCCCTCAATCCCAAGTGATTATGAAAAGCTCAGACAACATCAGATGTATTCGCAAGTATGAGAAAAAAGACGGCTCTATCACCTTCCACGCCGAAGTACGCCGCAAAAACGCAAAACCTCTTCGAGGCTCCTTCCGCACCTTAACCGATGCGAAGAATTGGGTGCGGAAGATGGAAAGCACGATTCTCGATGGAAAACATGTCCCCGATAACAAAGCGCGCAAGCACACTCTATCCGAACTAATTGATCAGTACACCCGCCTCCATCTAAACAAATTCCCCCGGCGGCTTAAAGACCAAACCCCTCATCTCAATTGGTGGAAAGAGAATTATGGAAGCAAGCTCCTCATTGAAATCACCCCAGCCCTCCTTGCACAAGCTAAGGAAGAGCTGTTAAACGGGATCACCACCCGGAAAACAAACCGTTCGAATCCCACAGTAAATCGTTATTTTTCGAGCCTGAGCAGAGCCTTTACCCTTGCATTTCAAGAGTGGCAATGGATTAATGAAAACCCATTTCGCCGAGTATCGAAACTCAAAGAGAACGGAGGCAGAAGCCGCTTTCTATCCCGCGAGGAATTGCATTCACTCCTCCAATCGTGCAGACAGAGCAAAAATCCTCTTCTATATGGCATGGTGTTAATAGCCGCCTCGATGGGTTTGCGCTTTGGAGAGATTGCCAACCTTCGCTGGAAGCACATTGATTTCGATAACGGATTCGCAACACTCGAGACCACTAAGAATGGCGACATCCGAGTCGTCCCCTTACCCGACCAAGTTATTGCATACCTGAATGGGCTTCACCGTCCAAAATTCCCATTAGAATTCCTATTCCCATCGAAAGATCCCGTGAAGCGCCATCCCTATTCTCTCATTAGGAAAGCCTTTAACAATGCAGTTCACAAAACAGGGCTCCAGGATTTCAAATTCCATGATCTAAGGCACACCGCAGCCTCTCACATGGCAATGAGCGGCGCAACTCAAGGAGAACTCATGGAAGTCTTAGGCCATCGCTCCCCCGCCATGACCCGGCGCTACGCCCACTTCAGTAAGAAGCATATCGCCGGCATCGTCCAAAAAAGCAGCAACAACCTTATCGGCATATCAGGAGAACACTCATGACGATTTACCTACCAGAATCAGTTAATTCCTTCCGACAAGCTTTCAATACTGAATGCGATCGAATCCTAAGTAGCGAGGATGACGAAGTCTTTTGTTCATTATTTGTTCAACTTGCTCAAAGCCTTCAGATCAATCCACTTTTGAAAGACTATGTCTTCAAACTTGAGGACGAATCCGCGAAACGAAAGCAAGAGTTCAATATCGCAGCCCTGGAAGCCCTTGAAGACAGTTTCGCGAGACTTTGGAAATATCATCGGCATGCATTGAAATACAGAAAACAACTCGTCCATACAAAGAAGATAATTTCAGAGCCAAATGGGTTCGAATCACTCCCCGCTTATGAAAGAGTTCTTTTTAGTCTTGGCCTATTTCGCGAGTTTTCTCCATTCTGCAAATTTATAAGATCAGGCGTTCGCCTTTTTAGAGAAATTCAATCTCAACTTAGAGTGGCATCGATCCAATTCGATTATTTATGTCGACCAAAAGGGGAATACTTTAGCAAAAGAAAGGTCTATCCACTTAAATTGCTTAAAAAAGACCAAAAACTGAAACTTCACAGACTCATTTACAATCATCGATCCAATCGCTCGGTTCCTTTTCTTCGATCAACAGAACGTGTCCCGGAAGCTCTATTTTCCCCAAAAATTGCACAAGTGAAGAAGAGATTTTCCATTCCGGGGCAGAACGACTATGAAAAACGGAAAAATATGCACATTATGGCAGAGACCACCCCTGCTTTTTGCTGGGAGAAAATTCAATTCCTCTGTCAATGGTGCGCTCCAAGCGAGGCATCCTCACGTCCAAAACACTTCAAAGGACGTTGGCGATTAATTCGAGAGAAAGCATGGCAATATGCACAGAAAAAGTGTGAAATTGAAACAATCCAATGCGGAAAAATGCTTCCAGGAGACTTCTCCGCAATCGAATATCAAGTTAATCGAAGTGACTATGAAAAATACCTTAAATCTCTTAAAAATCATATCCATTCATACCTGTTCACAATCGAGGATAAGGAACAAAAGCCCGAGGATAATCCACTTTTATATCCCCCCGGAACACAGAGAGAAGCTTTTGTAAGAGATCTTGCTCGCAAGTTCTGGAAAGCGGAGCCTCTCGGCAAAAGAGATGCAGCTTTTAATTATTATCGCACATGCTGTCCTCTCTCCAAGCAACTGAAGAAGGGAAGATGGGAACAAATCATACGAAAACAAGAACTAGATCCTCGCCCCAAAGAAGCTAAAACACGGGGGGCAGGGAAAAAGACCTACAAAAATTGACCCCCAATCTGTTTGCACCTCATTTTCTTTCTCCCCTCTGATAGCACCCCCAAAAAGCCCTATCATTCTATTACCCTGATTATTGAATTAAGTACTTCTGATTAAATATGAAACATACAGAAACACAACAAACAATGAGGGTTCAATATGAATCAATCGCAAGACATACCAGTGACCTTTAAGGGCTTTCATAGAAGCTATGAGTACCCCGGCCCTGGCGCGCTTAGAAAAATGGCATTTGAGAGCGACAAAAATGGACTGAAAAAAGCTTTTTTGAAGATTGGACGGCGTCGACTTGTCCTTCCTGAAACACTTTTTCAATTACTCCGAGAAAAAGGCAGCAGATGAACCAAAAAAGATAGGCCGCCCCTCAATAGCAATGAAGGCGGCCTATCGAAGGAAAATATAGATTATGAACGAGCCCGTTATACCAGAAGATCCTATTTCTAAAGAGGATACCCCTGAAGAAAAATCGAAGAAACGCGCTGAAGAACTCAAAGCTATGGCCTCGGAGGCGCAAAAATCAAAGGCCTTCGATAAAAAGGAACCAGTTTCATCCGAACAAGAAGCCCTT
>CAZIML010000026.1:5983-13725 GCA_964540255.1 uncultured bacterium | reverse complement strand
CCTTACACAAGCTTAGTTCTATTCTAAACATTCTTCTCTTCTTCTACTGTCAAAACACTCACCGGAAGCTCTTTGTCTTCCTTTTCGTTTTTCTCATCTTCTTGATTCAAACGAAGTTAAGAACATACATCAGTCGGGATTTTTTCAGCAACTTTTTTAGAAAACCAATTCACAAATGACTAATCTGCAAATACTTGCGATCCACAAAATTCCCAACTATCTTCAGCAGTTATTCGTTCCGATTTACGCCCACCTTGTGTGTTTCAAATTTTTCTTGCGTTAATAAAGTTAAAAATTTATTGTGTGTGAAAAACCAACCTTGTGTTTTGGGTCAGGTGTTGACTCTTGAATATCACGAGGCGTTTTGGAACACGAGGTTTGGCCCTGTTAAGCTACCTCAATTAACAAAAAGTGGAGAATGTCTATGCATTTGAAATGGAACAACGAGTTCAGCAGGGTGATTGCGTCTGCTGTTGCCGTCCTAGTGGCGACATCAACATTGAACGCTATACCTCGCGACCCATGCGATCCCCCAGCACCGCCAGTTTGCTGCGAAGAGCCAAAACCAGGCCCATTCGCGTTTGCTTATCCTTATGATGTGGATCTAAATTGCCCTAAAGATTTTTATTTCAACGTGTCTGGTTTGCTCATGCAAGCGAAACAAGATGGAATGGAATTCGGCCTTGCAGACTCAACAGGTCAAATCCCTCCTCAATCTGCTGGCACCATCAACCATGGCCGCATGGAAGGCTTTTCTAGCGGAAACCATGATTGGGATTTCCAGCCTGGAATGAGAGTTGGCGCAGGATTCTATCTCGATCATGATGCTTGGAACCTCGACTTCACATGGACTTGGTTGAATATCACTGACTACAAACACGCGAACGAAGTATCGGGCGGAGGAAGCATTATTCCTCTCCTCGCTTTGGGAGTAGGCACACCTGCCAACATGGTTGGCGGACGCTCGAGCGCGACTTGGGGCACTTCCTACAATACTTTCGACATCAAGTTGGCTAAACCCTATTATGTGAGCCGCTACTTTATCGTTAGCCCTCACTTTGGTGTTCGCGGCGGTTGGATCGATCAACACTTTTCTGTTGACTACGCAGGATCTAACGCTGACGGCCTCGGTGCAGACAGAAACATTTTCCACTCTGACAACGATTTCTGGGGCGTCGGTGTACGCACTGGATTAGAGTCTAGCTGGATTTTGGGCAAAGGATGGAGTCTTTTCGGAAACGTAGCAGCTTCTATGCTTGCTGGTAAATTCGAAGTGGATCAGAGCTACACAGTGAGCACAACTCAAGGCTACAACGTTGACCATGACTACTATCAAAACGTACCCAACTTCGAACTTGCGCTTGGCGTTGAGTGGGGCAAATTCTTCAACAAGAAGAGAAACCACATCGGCATCAAAGCAGGTTATGAGTTCCACGAGTGGTGGGATCAGTTGAACATAAGAAAATTCTTCTCAGGTACAGCTGGAATGCCTACTGCAGCTACACCAGTTACAACGAATATCTATGCTAATGATACTGTGAGCCGTGGTAACTTCACCTTGAACGGGTTCTCACTCGAAGTACAGCTCGATATCTAATCGATATCGTTCTGTCTCAAATGCGCGAAGGCCTCGCTGAAAAGCGGGGCCTTTTTTTTAAGGCTGAACGCTAAACGCAAAACGCAAAAGTATACCCACTCCCCCACTTACGAATCGCCGAAGCTGTTTTGCATTTTGCGTTTAGCGTTTTGCGTTCACACTGCTTGTTGGAGCATAAAGACGCCAACTCCCGAGAGATAGCTGATTAGGGCGACCAGACTGACTCGCTTGAAGTACCAGATAAAGTCAACTTTCTCAAGCCCCATAAAGGCCACTCCTGCCGCCGATCCAATGATGAGAATACTTCCGCCGGTCCCTGCGCAAAAGGCGAGCATTTGCCACAGGTAGGAGTCGGGTGGATAGTTTTGCAGATCATACATCCCCATGCCGGCGGCCACAAGGGGGACGTTGTCGATGATGGCTGAGATGAGGCCAATGAGAGTGGCGATGATAGAGATGTTGCCAATGGTTTGATCGAGAAAGCGGGCGAGATGGTCGAGAAGGCCGGCGACGTCGAGGGCGCTAATGCAAAGCAGGATCCCAAGGAAAAAGAGGATGCCAGAGGTATCGATGCGAGCTAAGATGGCAGGCAAGCGAAGATGCTGGCGCGTTTCATGGGGAGCGTGCATCACGTCGGTGATGAGCCAAACGGCTCCGAGGGCAATGAGAATCCCCATGAAGGGAGGAAGGCCTGTGAGGGCTTTGAAAATGGGGACGAAAATGAGGGCGCCAATGGCCGAAAAAAAGACAACGCGGGCGCCAGGTTCCACTTTTTCTTCATGGGCGTATTGTACGGCGCGAGGATAAACTCCTTTCAGATTCCAACCGAGCATGAGAAGGGCGACGACGAGAGAAACGATGCTCGGGACAAAGAGGGCTTTCATCACGTTGAGGGTGGTGATGTTTCCATTGATCCAGAGCATGGTGGTGGTGACGTCGCCGATGGGTGTCCAGGCTCCCCCAGCGTTAGCCGCAATGACCACCATGGCGCCGAGAATCATTCGATCTTTGGGCTCAGGAACAAGTTTGCGCAGGAGGGAAATCATCACGATGGTGGTGGTGAGGTTGTCGAGAAGGGCGGAGAGAAAAAAGGTGGTGAACCCCATCACCCAAAGCATCTTTTGTTTGGAACTTGTATGGATCAGGTCGGTGATGACTTTGAATCCTTTATGGACGTCGACAAGCTCTACTAGAGCCATCGCTCCCATGAGGAAGAAAATGATTTGACTCACGTCATTGAGCTTTTCTCCAAGAGCATGGACATTGGGCTCTTCCAAAAAAACAAACATCCAGGTGAGGACTGCCATGAGAAGGGCCGAAGCGGTCTTGTTGACTCGGATGTTGTGTTCAAAAATGATGGCAAAATAGCCGATGATGAATATCAGGATGATCATGAAAGTTCCTTTTGAAGTATATCGTGCATTCGGATGAGTCCTACCACCCGCTCTTTTTCGAGGACGGGTAGGACGGTGATTAAACGGGCGGGATCCTCCTCCATCCTTTTCACCGCTTCAATGGCGAGAAGCTGGGGAGAGATGCTTTTCGGAGAGGGAGTCATCAGACGAGAGAGAGGCATATTAAGAGCATCGGGACCGTTGGCTTGAATGGCTCTTCGCAGATCGCCGTCTGTGAAAATCCCCTGGAGCTGCTGATGGTCGTCGATCACAATGAGACAGCCACACCTTTTGATCGAGAGCTCATGAAGAACGTCGATGAGCGAGTCGGTGGGACGGCAAAGAGGCATCTCATTTTCTTTCAGCATCAAGTCGGCCACTTTGAGGGTGATTTTACGGCCGAGGAGTCCGCCTGGATGATTGGCGGCAAACTGCGTCATGGTGAAGTTTTTGGCCTGCATGAGCGCGACGGCGAGGCAATCGCCAAAGATGAGCTGGACGGCGGTCGATGTGGTGGGGGCAAGGTCATAGGGGCAAATTTCCCTCTCAACAGGCAATAGAATCGACAGATCGGCGAGCTTGGATAGTTTTGAGTGAGGAGCCGAGACAATCGCAATGGTATAGGCCCCTTTTTTCTTCACATGGGGCAATAGATCGAGCAATTCTTGCGAGGCGCCGCTTTTGCTAAAACAGAGAAAGAGATCGTTGGGAGAAACAAATCCGATGTCTCCGTGGAGGGCGTTTCCGGGAGTGAGAAAAAAGGAGCGGGTGCCAGTGGATAGGAAGGTGGTGGAGACTTTTTCTGCAATGTGCCCGCTCTTTCCAACTCCCGAGAAAATAATCACCCCTTTGCAGGCGATCAGTCGATCGAGAATTTTCTGACTTTGATCGAGGTCGATCGAATCGAAGAAGTGGTTGAGGTAGCGGCGCTGGTCGCTGAACAGTGTTTTTAGCATAACGGTTAATTTTACAAACTGATAGAGTTAAATCAAAAGGGTTATTTATGAAAAAGACACAAATCGCAGTGGCCGAAGGCGATGGAATCGGTCCGGAAATCATGAAAGCAACGCTCCAAATCTTGGATGCAGCGGGGGCCCAAATCGAAATCCATCGGGTCGAAATCGGGGAGAAACTCTATCTGAAAGGATTCCCGACTGGAATGGATCCGAAAATGTGGGATGTGATTCGGGGGACGAAAGCGTTTTTGAAAGCGCCGATCACAACGCCTCAGGGAGGCGGTTTTAAAAGTTTGAATGTGACGATCCGGACCACTTTAGGCCTTTATGCAAACGTCCGCCCTTGCGTCTCCTACTTCCCCTATGTAGCGACAAAACACCCCGATATGGATGTGGTGATCGTCCGAGAAAATGAGGAGGATCTCTATGCCGGGATCGAATATCGGCAGACGGCCGATGTATGCACATCGATCAAAATCATCTCGCGGGCAGGTTCTGAAAAAATCATCCGTTACGCGTTTGAATATGCAAAGCGGCATGGGAGAAAAAAGGTGACCCTCTTCATGAAAGACAATATCATGAAGTTTTCCGATGGCCTTTTCCGAAAAGTGTTCGATGAGATCGCTCAAGAATATTCAGATATTTTGAACGAAAACTGGATCGTCGATATCGGCGCTGCAAAATTGGCCGATACTCCTGAAATTTTTGATGTGATCGTGATGCCGAATCTGTATGGAGATATCCTTTCTGATGTGGCGGCTCAGATCGCAGGTTCGGTGGGACTTGCCGGTTCTGCCAATATTGGGGAAAAGGGGGCGATGTTTGAGGCGATTCACGGTTCGGCTCCTCGCAGGGCTGGACAAAATGTGGCCAATCCATCGGGGCTTCTTCTGGCAGCGATTCAGATGCTGGACCATATCGGACAGCCTGAGGCGGCGACCCGGATCCACAATGCTTGGCTCACTACTCTCGAAGAGGGGATCCACACTTACGATATTTTCAAAGAAGGAATCAGTAAGAAAAAGGTGGGAACTCACGAATTCGGCGAGGCGGTGATCAAAAATCTTGGGAAAAAGCCAGAGCAGCTCAAACCTGTGGTCTACGGGAAGGGGGGCTCAAGCTTGATTTACAAGGGAGAGCCGACCCATCCAACAAGACACCTTGTGGGAGTGGATGTCTATATCTTCTTCCGGGGCAGGATGGAGGAGTTTTTCTCGAAAATCTCCCACATCGCAATCGGTCCTCTCCGTTTAAAAATGGTGACAAACCGAGGCGTTCGCGTTTGGCCGGAAGGACAGCCCGAAACTTTCTGTATTGAGCAATGGCGTTGCAGATTCACAGCAGATGGATTGAAAACAGTGACCCAAGGAGATTTGATCCTCATCCTTCAAGCGTTCGATCATGTAAAGATGGATGTGATTAAATCGGAATTCCTCTACACGTTCGACGGAAAACCGGGCTATTCTTCTTCAGAAGGGTGATTCTGGAAGCCAACCTGCTGTATAGAGAGGATACCGATGTATGGATTCCGTTCGATTCAAGTTGTTTGCGCTGAAAATCACGCGATGCGAAGAGTGATATTTGTCGGCAAAGATTTTAAGACTTTTTGCGTGAACCACCCAGCCTGATTTTACTTCGATGGGGATTGCTTTGCCTGCAGATTCATAAATAAATTCTACTTCTGCTTGCTTCTCTTGCCAACTGAATATCGGCAAAAAATTTCTTGCCACAAATTCTTGCGCAACAAAACTTTCAGCGAAATACCCTTTATAGGAACCGTAATCATAACTGAGAATCACCTGAGGACTTAAATGACTCATCGCCCCTAAAATTCCGACGTCAAAGGGATAGAGCTTAAAAGTAGCTTGATCTGCGTGTGCTGAAAATGGGATTTCGCCTGAATTTACGATAGGAACTTTAATGATGAGCCGTGCGGCCTCTAACCAGTCAAGCGCTCCTACTAGACGACTGTATCGGTCAATCCCCGGTACCACCTCTTTGAACTTGAATTTAGTTCCGCTCCCGTCTTGCGTCCGAGCTAGTTGGGCTGGCACTGAATGCCAAATCCTCGAGATATGCATCGCATTCACTTTCCCAGAATGTTTGGCAATATCAGCAAGATAGGCTTCGATCAAAGTATTCTGCTTTTCTCTAACGCGCGAAAAGGCATTGAACAGATTTTCTCGTTCTGCGCGAAAAGTTTTTACTGCTTCAGGCAATCCCCCCACAATCAAGTAGTGTTTCATTTGCTCAAACAAATGCTCATGGGCCATCTCTGGAAGCCGGTCTAAATGGCTCAGATTTCGCAATAACTCTAAGCTGCGCTGATCGTCTAATGCGAGAAGAAATTCTTCAAAACTCATCGGATGTAACGTGATCAAGTCTACTTTTCCTACCGGAAAAGAGGCTGGCCCCAAGTAAACCCCAAGAAGCGACCCAGCAGAAACGAGGGCTAATTCAGGCATCTCTTCGGCAAAATACTTAAGGCTGGTCAGTGCCCTGGGATTTGCCTGAATCTCGTCAAAAATCACCAAATCTCGGTGAATATTGATCGAATGGCCTAAATAAAACTCTAACTCCTGAATCAAGGTGCGGGGGTCTAGATCCTTTCCAAAAATCTTTTCAAGACCCTGATCTTTTTCAAAATTGATCGCGTGGACGGCAGGAAAAAATGCCTTCCCGAACTGTTGAAGCAGGGTAGTTTTACCCACCTGTCTAGCGCCCTTTAAAATCAGGGGCTTACGCTCTTTTTTATTTTTCCACTCAACGAGCTTTTCTAGGAGCAGTCTCTTCATGGCCTTATTTTCGTCAAAAATGACGTTTTTCACCACATATTTTCGTCAAAAATGACGTTTTTTAGACAGAAACAACGTAACTTGTTATAAATGAAGATCTTCTTCAATCCGCTTTTTGAGCTCGTTGAGGAAGCCGCAGCCATAGATGCCGTCGAGGACCCGGTGGTCAAAGGTCAACGAGACGAACATGACAGAGCGAATCGCAATCGAGTCATCGGGCATGGCTGCCACTTTTTTGGTAATCGCTCCAAGGCCGACAATGGCTACTTCAGGATAGCGGATGATGGGGACCCCAATCATCGTTCCTGTCATCCCAAAGTTGGTCAATGTGATCGATCCTTCTTTGATTTCGTCGGGAGAGAGGGTGTGGCTTCTTGTTTTCTCAGCCAATTGCCCGATTTCCTTTGCAATTTGCCCGAGGCTTTTCTCTTGGCAATTTTTGATCACAGGAACCATCACCCCTTGATCGACGCTGACTGCAATTCCTAGGTTGACGAATTTCTTCATCACGATCGTATCCCCTTCCAGAGAAGAATTGATCAATGGGTACGATTGAAGAGCACGGGCGATGGCGCGGGCGACAAAGGCGGTGATCGTGAGTTTGGCTCCGTTTTTGGCTGAAAACGCCTCTTTTTCTTTCTGAACTACCTTCAAAACTTGAGTCACATCCACTTCAGTGATGAGCGATGCATGAGGTGCTTCATAGAACGATTTCACCATGTTATCGGCGATCGCTTTTCGCATCGGGGTCATCTTGACCCGCTCAGTCCCTCCCGCCATAGGACAGGTGGGTTTCTGAGTAAAATCTTCGACATCTTTTTTCGTGAGGCGTCCCCCCTGCCCAGTATGGGGGATCTTGTCGATTTCACTGAGAGCGATCCCCTTTTCCCGAAGGAGGCGCATCACAGAAGGAGAGAGAAAATCTTCCATTTCTGATTTGTGAGAAGAGGGAGTTGGCGCAACTGTTGTAGGAGGAGCCGCTTTCGGAATCGATCCGCTC
>CAZIML010000026.1:0-5973 GCA_964540255.1 uncultured bacterium | reverse complement strand
AGGAAATTAAGGCGAGGGGTTCCCCTACTTGGATCTCCTGGTCGGGAAATGCGAGTATTTCAGTCAATACGCCCGCCACCGGAGAGGGAATTTCGCTGTTCACTTTATCCGTCGAGACTTCCAAAAGAGGTTCATCGAGGGAGATTCGGTCGCCCACTTTTTTAAACCACTGGACTACCGTGGCGCTGACAATACTTTCGCCCAATTTGGGTAAATTTATTTTTATGCTATCGCTCATAAGTGGGATTGATTATCGATTTTTTGATCGATTTTTTCAACCAACTTTTCCCATTTGTCTTGCGAGCCCACCCATTCCATCTCCATTTCTAAGTAATAAATGGGTAAATGGGTCTTTGGGAGTTTTACAAAATCTTTTTCTGTACAAAGGAGAGGCACATCCTTAGGAAGTTGAGCAAGGTCAGCTCTTTCATGATCGGCAAAATATGTTTCATTCACAATTTCAGCGCCGAGGGCGACAACGGTTTTTTTGAATCGCTCAGGGCGGGCGATCCCGCAGAAAATCGCCACTTTCCACCCTCGGATCGAGGGGATTTCCTCTCCATTGAGAGTCAAAATCCGATTCACGCAAAGTTTCAGTTCGTTCGGATGAATGAGATCCACTCCTTTCAATCTCTTCGGACTCTCTCTTAAAAATCCCCAGGGCAAATAATGTTCTTGGCGCGAATGCATTAAGACGATATCAAAATCTCTTGCAAGACGCCGATATTGGAACCCATCGTCAAGAATCAGTAGATCGGCCTGAGCTCTCTTCGCTAATGCGACTCGATCTTTTCCAACAAGAACCTCAACATGAGGCAATCTCTTTGCGAGAAGGAGCGCTTCATCGGCCACTTCTCCGTATCCCCGAGATAATAGGGCGACTTTCCGATGATGAAAGGCTTTGGCGAGCATCAGGACGAAGGGAGTTTTGCCCGTTCCTCCCGCGACAATATTCCCCACGCTGACAACGACTCGATCGACTTTGTGAATCGGAAGAAGCCCTAGGTCGTAGAATTGATTGCGGCAAAAAACGGCAAAAGCATAAAGCCAACTGATGGGGGCTAAATACCATGCGCCCCTTTGAATGAGCCTCTCGCCGATCCGAAAGAATTTAGCGCGCAGCATGAGAAAAGAGGTGAAGCTCGACCATTTCGATGATGATATGAATCGCCGCCATATGGGCCTCTTGCACACGGTCTGAAAAGGGAAAACCGGAGACGATCCACTCGAGATCGCAAACCCCTTTCATTTGTCCGCCTGTCTTGCCGAGAAAGGCAATCGTGTAGAGCCCTTTTCGTTTGGCTTCATGAACCGCGGAAATTAAATTGGAGGAGTTGCCGCTCGTTGTGAGGGCAATGAAGATATCTCCCATTTGTCCAAGGGCTTCAACGCCGCGAGCAAATACTTGTTCGTAGCCCATGTCGTTCGCAACACAACTCATATGTCCAGGATCAGCCAAAGCAATCGCTGGCAACGCAGGGCGCTTGGTTCGAAACTGTCCAGTGAACTCTTCAGCAAAATGGATCGCATCGCAAAGACTCCCTCCGTTGCCGGCGATCAAAATTTTCCGCCCCGCTTGAAAGCATTGTGAAATCCGTTCCGCAGCTTTTTCAATAAAGGCCAAGCTCTGGGGCGTTTTCAAAAGGGCCGCTGCCCGAATCGCATCATCAACAGATTGAAGAATTGTACTTTGCATGGTAACATCTTACCTCAATAAACAAAAAAAGCAAGAGAGAGAATCAAATGTCGATCCCGAGCATCCAAACTCCCCGTTTTGTAGATCCTGTTTATGCGCTGCAAGAAGTTTCAGCCATTTGGGAGGAGGTGGCTACTATCATTCGTTGGGCAGATCGGGTCTCAACCGCACCAAATTTTGATGTTTTGTTAAACCAAGTCAAAGAGATTCCCCCATCTGAAGCCCCTGTCAGCTATCTAACCGACAGTGAAGCAAGTCAATTGCTGCAAGACTGTTTTCGCCCGCTCAATATTCGTGAATTTAGACAACTGTTTCAAGTCGTTTTTGACAAACTGTGCGATATATCTTTTGAACTTTTACAAGATGAGCGCTCGGGTGAACTTCGCAATCGGATCACTCCAATCTATTTTCTAGTTCTGGAACTGATCCAATCTTTGGAGGAAAAGAAGATTGAGAAACATATGAGAGAGGAAGAGATTTATGAAAAAGTCTCGGATCGAGTCGATATTCTGTGGAGAGATAGATTCATCCGAGAGTGATTCATAATAAAAGAGCTCCCCCATCGCAATAGATGATCTGGCCTGTCATGTTGCGGCATTCTATCAAAAAACGGACCGCTTGTGCAATATCGTCGGAGGTAGCCACACGTCCGATGGGAAGTCGGCTCCCCTCTTGATCAAAATAGGCAAGCCGTTCTTTTTCGGGAACAGTATTCCAGACTGGAGTGACGACCGTTCCTGGGGCGATCCCATTCACGCGCAAAGGGGCCAATTCAAGAGCAAGCGCCCTTGCGAGCGACTCAATCGCCCCGTTGATCGATGAAGCGACAGCCATGTTTGAAGAGGGTTTTTGACTCGCGATTCCTGAGAAAAAAGTGATCGACCCTCCCTTTCGCATTTTGGGAGCGCCATATTTTGCGGCACAGTAGGGCCCCCAAAACTTGCTGTCGAAAAATGCTCTCGCTTGATCCAGCTTCAGCTCTAAAAATGGCCCCATCACAAAATCGGCAGCTGAAATCACCAAATGATCGAATGGGCCCAATCGGGAAAAAAAGAGGGAGATTTCCTCTTCATTCAAAATATTGAGCGCGTGGGCTTCTCCCGAACCAATCGTCTCAATCGCTTGATCCAGCTTCTCTTTCGAACGGCTAGCAATCACAATTTCATATCCAAGCTTTGCCATCAAAACCGCAGAAGCCAACCCCATCCCTGAGCTGCCGCCGATCACAACTAATTTTTGCTTATCCACAGAAAAAGTTATATATGGGTGTCTCTCAACTTGCAACCCGAAAAAACTAACGGCATACACATCGTGATTCAAAAATTGGTTTTGGCCAAGGAGGCTCCTCAGATTTTTTGGCCGGAACGAGGGACAGTGCCAAAGGCACGGACCGAAGTGAGGACGAAAAATATGAGGCAAAACCGACGTCGGACAAAACCAATTTTTGAATCACGATGTGTATAACATCTTAGAAGGGTGGGGGCGATTCGAAAGTGACCACTTCTTTGGTGACGGGATGTTCGAAAGCGAGCTTCGTTCCATGGAGCCGAATCGATTCTCCGTCGCCTGATTTTGCCCCGTAGCGCTCATCGCCCACAATCGGATGGCCAGAAGCGCTGAACTGTGCCCGAATCTGATGATAGCGCCCTGTTTCTAATTCGATCGAAACTAAAGTGGTGTGAGGCAAAAACCGAATGACATGAAAGATGAGTCTTGCGTGCTTCGCTTCCTTGTTTGTCGGCTGCGCAATAATGGCTCGATGATCGCCATGAATGAGATAATGGTCGAGCTTCCCCTCTTTTTCAGAAAGGATTCCCTCCACTTCAGCAATATAAGTGCGCTGGATTTCTTGGTTGCGCGATTGCTCATTGAGTCGGCTGAGCGCTTTGCTGGTTCTCGCAAAAAGAACCAGACCGCTCACCGGCTTATCGAGGCGGTGGATTGCATGGAGAAAAACAGCACCCGGCTTGCTATACTCTTTTTTCACCCAGCTTTTCGCAAACGATTCGAGTGAATCGGGCTGCCCTTCATCTGGCTGGGTCAAAAGCCCCGCGGGTTTATTCGCAATCAGAATGTGATTATCGCAGTAGATGATTTCGCTGTCGGACGACTTCATAGAGCAGTAGGGTGGTTGCGGATGCGACATTCAACGAATCAGCTACGCCAAACATCGGAATGCGAACCGCTATGTCTGCATTCTTCATCCAATTTTCACTGAGACCATATTGCTCTGTTCCCACAACAATCGCAAGAGGAACTTTGAAATTGGCTTCGGTAAACTCCTCTTTTGCATGAGGAGTGGCTGCGACGATCGCGATTTTATGCTCCTTTAAAAAGGCAAAGGTCTCTTCAACGCTTGCTTCCAAAACAGGAAGAGTGAAAAGAGTCCCGACACTCGATCGGACGACGTTGGGATTGTGGATATCGGTCGTTGGATCGCACACAATCACCGCATCGACTCCAGCGGCATCGCAGGAGCGGAGAATCGTTCCGAGGTTCCCCGGCTTCTCAATCGCCTCAGCGACGACGATGAATGGGTTTTTCTTCAACTTGAGTTCGCTCAGTTTGAGATGAGTTTGAGGGGCGACTGCAAGAAGACCGTCAGGGCGGTCCCGATACGAAATTTTGGCAAAGACTTCGGGCGTACACTCAAAGGCCGTTTCACACTGATCGATGATCTGCTGTTCATTCGATCCTAAAAAAAGCTTTCTGCAATAAAAGAGGGTTTGCACTTTGCGTCCTGCGTCGAGAGCTCGCTTCAGCTCCCTGTATCCTTCAATGATGAAAAGACCTGTCTCTTCGCGAGGGCGCCGATCGCGCAATTTCACCACTTCTTTCACTTTCCCATTCTGTAAACTGGTGATTAGGGTCTCCATTTTGCAAAGCTCCCGCTCGGAATGGGCAGAGCGCCCGGTGAATGAAGGGCCATTTCTCCCGCCTCAATGGTTCCTTTCGGCATGGTTTGGCTCATGAGATGATCCATGCAAAGGGGGGTGAATCCCGGGGTATGGCACGAAAAAATCACAAAGAGAGGATTTTTTGATAAAAGCTCTTTGCAAAGATCGAGAAGAGGCAAAATATCCCGTTCAATTTTAAAAACTTCCCCTTGGCTTCCCCGTCCAAAAGTGGGAGGATCGAGAATGATCCCATCATAAAAAGATTCCCTCTTTTTTTCCCGGCGCAAAAATTTGATCGCGTCGTCGACGATCCACCGAATGGGAGCTTTTTGGAGGTTGTTGAGCGATGCGTTTTCGCGAGCCCAATCAACCATCCCTTTCGAGGCGTCTAAATGGCACACTTCAGCCCCCTCTTGGGCGGCAGCCAGAGTGACGCCTCCCGAATAGGCGAAAAGATTTAAAATGCGGCTCCCCTTTTTAATATGGGGACGCATCCATTGCCAAAGATCGCCATGTTCTGGGAATAATCCCAAGTGGCCAAAATCGGTAGGTCCGATCTTAAAATCGACGCCGCAGTGGGTGACGGTCCAAGTTTTGGGCAATTTCTTTTGGAACACCCATTTTTCGTCCCGGTTGAAGATCGCATCGGGATTTTGTTTTGTCTGATTGCGCCAAACAGCCTGGCCGCAGGGGCGCAAAAGGATGAATTCCCCGAATCGTTCGAGTTTTTGAGTATCCCCGCTGTCGAGGAGTTGATAATTTTTCATGAAAATGTCGCCGTATGATGAACGAGGCGCCGCCAAAGTGCGCCGAATGTTAAATAAGTAGATAGGTCTATGGCCTGACTTCTATCTTGAGGGGCGTGGATCACTCCTGCATCGATTTTATGTCCCCTCTCTCCGATAGCAATATAGATCGTTCCGACCGGTTTGTCCCGGGTTCCCCCGCTGGGGCCTGCGATTCCAGAGATCGCTGCGGCAAAATCGGCATCAGTCTCGTGGAACAGTCCCTCTACCATTTCGGTCACAGCCTCTTTGCTGACCGCCCCTTTTTGTTTGAGCGTAGTGCGAGAAACTTGTAAAAAGCGCTCTTTCCACCCATTCGAATAGGCGACGATTGAGCCGAGAAAATACTTGGAGGCGTCGGGAAGAGCGGTGATCTTGGAGGCCGCCATCCCCCCTGTGCAACTTTCTGCGAGGGCGAGTGATTTTTTTCTCGCGATGAACTCCCGTTGGAGCGCCTCTTCGATGGTTCCTTCTCCATAATAAAAAGTGGGGAACCGTTTGATCACTTCTTCAAGACCCAAATCTGCCCCCTGTTGAAAGTCGATATGGAGCGATCCGGGGGTTTCAGAAAGGGTGAATTGGAGCCGTGGATCTT
>CAZIML010000025.1:0-13788 GCA_964540255.1 uncultured bacterium | reverse complement strand
AAAAAAAAGGAAGAATCGCTTTCGATTGCGACCCGGATTGCCGATGCGATGATCCGGTTTCACCAGCAGGTGATTTCTCCAGTGGATGGGCCGCGGAGCCACTATCGTCCCAGCTCATCGCAATACATGCATTTAGCGATGCATCGGTATGGCTTTGTGAAGGGGTTCATCATGGGGTGCGACCGGCTTCTTCGGGAGAATGATGAGGAGTGGGTCTATCGAACGATTGAGTGTGATGGAAAGATCTTCAAATACGACCCCGCCAAACAAAATAAATACGAGTGAAATTTTAGGAAGTTGTATTATAGGTCCATGAATAAAAAGACAAAGGCAGAAGTTTTTCATACTAAAAAACGATGTAAAAATTCGGACATTGTTTTATGTACACCCGCTCCTAAAACCCCCGATCTACCTAAAACGTCAAACAAAGGGGTTTGGTCATCCTTCCAAAAAATTAAAAAAAAGTATGCTCGACTGTTTGAACGTCTCGCTGATCGATAACTCGTTCCCTAATCTTTTTGGTGCATGAGGTCTTGGGCCCGAAGGCAAGCTTTCCAGGTGGAGAATTGTGGGTTGGTCTCGTCGGTAAAATAGAGATTATCAGGGCCGATTTGCTTCACGATCCCCGTCCGATGGAATACATGCCAAACTTCCTCTGTAAGCCCGCTGATGAGAAGGTGTCTGTGAGAGGCTTTGAGCGTTTCATAAAAACGCAAAATCGTCAGGCACATCGAAGCATCCATATGATAAACGTTGCTCAGTCTTAAGACGATCACTTGAACATTCCGATCTTCCGCAATCGATTGAAGAGCGCTTTGAAACACATCGGCCGAAGCGAAGTAGAGCTCTCCTGCAATGCCAATGATCCTCACTTTCCGATGGACATCCTCTTTGGGGCTGACGATCATCAATCGCCCCTTTGAATTGAATGCATATTCAACAAGGTGAGGGGTGGCCGATTTGAGTAAATAGGTGCCGATCGAGATGACAATCCCCACAAAAAAGGCGATATCGAGGCTAAAGATGAGACACGAGATGAAAGTGATCAGAAAGACCCAAGCATCTTCCCTTGTCGCTCTGAAGCAGAGCTTGATTTCGCTCCAATTGGTCAATGAGGCAACCGTCACCATCAAGAGGGCGGCGAGGGCAGGGAGAGGGATATGCTGGACGAGGGGCCAGCAAAAAAAGATGATGACGGCAGTCAATACTCCGCTCAAGATCGCGGCGAGTCGAGTTTGAGCGTTGAGGCGATAGCTCAAACTGGTTCTCGTAGCGCTTCCAGAAGCTGGAAGAGAGCCAGAGATGAAAGAGAGGAGGGCATTGCTGATCCCAAGGCCAAATACATCCTGGTTCACCTGGACTTGATGACCTGACTTTGCTGCAAAGACGCGGGAAATAGAAAATACTTCCAAAATGGCTAGAAACGAGATCGCGACAGCTCCAGGAAAGACCTTATTCAAAATGGAAAAGTCGAGCAGCGGCAATGTAAGTTCTGGGATGGGCTGAGCCGCCAGCTTATAATCTCCGAGCCTTGCGATCGGAGCGGTTCCGATCCAGATATTGAACGCATCGGCGATGAGAGAGGTGATGACCAACATGAGGAGCGCGTCGGGCCAGTTCTTCAAAGTCTTTCTAAAAAGAATCAATAAGCACAGGGCGATGAATCCGACCAAAACCGTGGGGCCGTTCGTCTTGTAGACGTGGGTGATGAAAACCCACCCTTTTAGCAGGACCGAATCGGCCGATCGATCGGCTGTGACACCGGTAAAATAGAAGAGCTGAGTCACCACGATGGCTGCAGTAATCCCTGCAAAATAGCCTAGCACTACAGGGCGGCTGACAAACTGCAAAAGTTTACTGATCCCAAAGAAGGCCGAACTAATTTGAACGATCCCCATGATCAAAATGATCTGCGTCAAAATATGCAAGACTAAGATCTCTTTTTCAGCTCCTTGGACCGTATCGAAATAGTTATATAAGACATCGGAGATGGTCGTTTGAATCAAGATAGCGGTGCCAGTGCTGGGCCCAGAAACGAGGTGGCGCGACGAGCCGAAAGCGGCGGCGAAAATCGTCCCGAAAATGGCTGAAAAAAGGCCCGCTGTGGGGGGAAGGCCGGCGAGGAGCGAATAGGCGATCGATTGAGGGATCGTCATGAGAGCCACCGCCAAGGCAGCCCAACAATCGTGTCTTAAGTAAGAGCCATTATACTCGCGCCATTCTTGAGCGTAAGGGGAGAACGAAATGGCTCTTGGACGTGGAAGTCTCATCGTTCAGTAAGCCGCCTCGTGGACCCTTTTTTACCTCGAGTCGACTTTTTTTTAAGCTTAAATAGGCGATATGTGATTTTCCCATTTTTCAACTGAACTTCAACTCCTTCCGAAGCAAACTCCAACCGTTGATGATCTTCTGGAAACTGAACCTCATCAAAGATCACACAGAGCAAATCCCCCGTGTCTGAGAAAAAGCCAACCCCGTCTCCCTTTTTAGCCTCTACCGCATCGCCTTTAGGCCCAGAAGCCCATGAAATGGTCAAGGCTCCAGCTTGATCAATCGGATGAAAAAACACTGTTCCCTTTTTCATGGTTTGATTTCTCTCAAATCTTTATGACTGTTTCTGATGGAGCTCCCAGTACTATACATAGATGAAAAATAATTCCCCGATGCCGCTTTCTTTACAATTACAACCAAGTATCTTCGATTGTCAAGTCGATAAAACAAATGATATTGACTAAGCTTTTTTTGTTCAAAAATCTTCGTAGGGTCTTTCAAAATTCTTTCGATTAATTCCAAAAGTATGTCTGCCGGAAGCATTGAAAAATGTTCTTTGATTGCGTGTTCGAGTTCTTCCTCTCCAACAACAACTCGGTCACCTGTGATAGCAGTGATAATGGCAGCAACCCTTCTACTCATTCTCTTCTCCATGGAAAGGACCCATCATCGCATATTTTTTCCGCTGTAGCAAAGAAAATGGGTACCTCGGTCTAAACACGAGATAGAGAACGAGTTTGTACAAAAATATTAAAATCCTCATCGTTAATTATTTAGGCAACCATCAACCGAAACTCCTTTTCGCAATAAAATATTTTGACTAAACTGTGCTCGCTCAAATTTTCAGCCCCGTAAGGAGGTTTTATGTTTCGGTATATTCTTGTCGATTGCCCATTTTGCCAATCCCGAAGTTGAGATCGACGCCTATATGGTGGGGTTGAATTTGAATGTTTGGACCTGGCTTACTGTAGCTACCGTAGCTGTCGCTGCAGTGACGGTATGCATTGTCCTCCCTCAAGTGGCCCCCGCAGTGATTGGGGGAGCTGTTGAAGTAGGGAAAGCCGCGTTTGCAAAATGATGTGGTGGATTTTTCTATTTTTTTCTTCTTTTCTGTTCGGTTCCGATCAAGTCTATCGAGTCCCTCTCCATTCCTTCCCTTTTTTAAGCGAACAAAGATTTGTTGAATTTGAAATAGAGGGAAAAAATTACCTAGCCTTAATTGACACCGGCTCCCCGTTCTCGACGGCAAGAAAAGACCTCCTCTCTCAAATCATCCACAAAACGCATCTTTCGAACTCTGAGTACATGGGGATCTCAGGAAAGAGGTATATGACTTCTAATTTCAAGATCCCCGAGATGGCCATCGGCCCTTTTTTGTTTGAATCCATTTTGAAAGAAGAGGATGAAAACTTTTGGACCGAAGGATGTTCGATCCAACCTCATTCATTCATAGCATCCTACAAGATTCATCTCATGTATCAGGTATTTCGGGAGGCGGTCTTAGGGATCGATCTCTTTAAAAAATTCGCCTGCCTGTTCGACTTTCCTCATTCGAGTCTATATCTCTCGACCCACATCTCCCAATTAATCCAAGATCCTTACCCATTTTGCGTTGTCCCCTTCGAGATCGGAAAAGGAGGAGTCGTCCTCGCATGCAGCACAGATCTCGGAGAAAAAAAGCTTCTTCTCGATTCTGCAGCGACCCAATCATTGATTCGCCTTTCAACCTCGGAAAAGCGCTACACGACCCGATTACAAATGGGAGAGACAGATTTTGGCTCTTGGGAATTCATCCCGGCCTGTATCACAACTGAAATGGACGAAATTGACGGTATTTTAGGAATCGACTTCTTTAAAAAGAACATCATTGGGCTCGATTTCGAGAGCCAAATGGCCTACATCTACACACCGACGCTGGGCTCCAAGGAGCGTTTCACCTATTGGCTGAAAGGCTACTTCGGCCAATAAACAGCCGCCCCCCTCTTACTTCAGCCTTCAGCGTTCAGCCTTCAGCATTCCTCAAAGCAGTCTCGGCTCTGCGTGCGCGGGAGGTTCTTTCCCTCTGAGCTCGAGAGTGAGGGGGCAGCCGCTGTATCCGTAAACTACCCGAAACTGGTTGAGGAGATATTTCTTATAGGTCTCGGTCATAAGGGCCGTGTTGTTGACAAAGAGAACGAACCTTGGCGGATCGACTTCCACCTGGGTCATGTAATAAATCCGGAGCCGCTTCCCTGTCATGAGAGGAGGATGATATTTATGGAGGCACCCTTCGATGAATTTATTGAGCATCCCTGTCGTGATTCTCTTCAGCCTCTCATTGTAGACCTCTTTTACAAGAGGGAAGATCCGTTCGAGATTCCGTTCTTTGAGGGCTGAAATAAAGTGGGTCGGACAGTGGTTTAGGAATGGAATCTCTTCGCGCACCCCTTTAAGGGCATGTTCCATCCGGAAGTTTTTCACAAGATCCCATTTATTAAAGAGGATGATGCAGCTTTTCCCTCTCTCTTCAATTTCGGAAGCGATCCTTTTTTCCTGAGTGGTGAATCCTTCAAATGAGTCGAGAACAAGAATGCAAACATCGGCTTTCTCAATCGCCTCTTCGGTACGAATCGCGGCAAATTTGTCGACCACTTCTTTTTCTGCTTTTTTGCGCCGGATCCCGGCGGTGTCGATGAGGAGATACTCTTGCCCGTCATGGGTGATCGTGACGTCGATTGCATCGCGGGTCGTTCCAGCAATGGGGCTGACGATCGAGCGCTCTTCACGGAGGAGGTGGTTGAGAAGAGTCGATTTACCGACGTTAGGCCGTCCTACAATGGCAACCCGAATCGCTTTGCTCGGAGCTGTCTCAAGAACTGCTTCCTCTTCGGGAATGAAAGTGAGCGCTTTTTCTAAAAGCTCGGCAATTTGGAAACCTTGGATCGCAGATACCGCGATCAAATCTCTCACTGCAAGAGAGTGAAATTCATGAAGCCGAAATTCTTCGCTCGCTTGGTCGATCTTATTGACAGCGACAATCACCTTCTTTTCCGATTGGAGAAGGAGCTTGGCCACCTCTTCATCGAGAGGATGGGGGCCGATGAGTCCATCGACAACAAGGATCACCACGTCGGCTTCCCGAATCGCAATCTCCGCCTGTCTTCGAATCTCGTGGTTGAAGGGCATCTTCTCTGATACGTCGATCCCCCCGGTGTCGATGAGAGTAAAAGTTCTCCCGAACACTTCAACATCTGCGTAAAGACGATCGCGGGTAATCCCCTCTTGTTCGTCGACAATGGAGATCCGCTTTTGACAAATTCGGTTGAAAAGGGCCGACTTCCCTACGTTCGGGCGGCCTACTAAAGCAATTTTTGGTTTCATAATCGAAGAGAGTATAAAGGATTACCCCGTCGGTTACAACTCATTTTTTAGCGTAGAAAAGAGGGAAAAATTAGGGTATAATAGAAATATGGCCACACAAATTAAAGAATTGAGTTTGCAATCCGAATTTCAACAAACTAGGAGAGAGTTTGCTTCTAAAGCACTTCTCGCTCTAGCAGGGATTGTCATGGGAGTGGCAGCAATTCTTTTTTTAGCGACTCAGTGGGCGGCTGTCGGGATTGGTTTAGTTCTCCTTTCAACCTACTCTCTCTACCATCTGGCCGACAAATACCACTCATCCAAATATTATCTAACTAAGGCTAATCAGGCTCTCGCCTCTCATGTTTAAAAAAAAAATATTGTCTGCAATATTGACATATGTCATTATCTTATGCCATCATAAGAATGAGCACTGAGAATGCCAGCGAAATGGGACGTCTGTCTTTCAAACAGAGCGAAAAGCTCTTACGAAAAGTTGAAGAAAAACGGGACAAGACCTTCAATAGCTAGCTTAGTGAACTTCTTAATGCTAGAATTAGAGTCTCTGGGCCCCATCAGGTCAAATTGGCCTAGCTTTGGAAAGCTTGGAGATGGGTGCTACCACTGTCATCTTAGAAAAGGGCGCCCTACGTTTGTGGCTTGCTGGAAAGTGAGTGAAAATAGAATAGAGGTATATTATGTCGGAACCCACGAAGGGGCGCCTTACTAGCCGATCAAGCTTTATTGAAGTGATTATTGGCATCCCTGGGAAAAAAGAGGCAGTATATCAAATCCCCAATACAAGCAATACCAAAGAGAAACTGAAAAAGTTCCTTGAAAATCTAGTGCCTGATTCAGAGCCGAGTACACCCTGGCGAGAAGTAGCAAAAGAGGAGCTTAAAAAGTATACTCAGGTAGGGATCGCGTTAAGAGGAGCTCGCCATAGGGAGGGGCTCACTCAAAAAGCGCTAGCTAAGCGATGTGGCATTTCCCAAGAAAACATCTCCAGGATGGAGCATGGCAAAAGAGCCATCGGAGAAAAACTCGCCAAAAAATTGGGGAAAACTTTGAATGTCGATTACCGCCTTTTCTTAGCAAAAAAAAAGCACTCATAACAACCATTTGCCATACGAGTTCATTGGTTCTCTAATCCCCTAATTCGGAAAACATCTTCTCAAAGACCTGGAGAAGCTCTTCGCGGCTCAGGTAGCTGATCTGATCCTCATGGCCGATGATATCCTCCAAAAGCCCTTTTTTTCGCTCAATCATGGCGTGGATTTGCTCTTCTAAAGTATTCTTGGTGACGAGCTTAAAGACTTGAACCCCCCGGTTTTGCCCAATCCGGTGGACCCGGTCGGTCGCTTGGTTCTCCTTTGCAGGATTCCACCACCGATCATAGTGGATGACGATCGAGGCGACGGTGAGGTCGATTCCGACGCCGGCAGCAAGGAGCGAGGCAACAAAGACTTCACAGGCGGGGTCTTCGCGGAAGCGGCGGAGCTGCTCGGGACGATCGCGGGTCGATCCTTTGATCGAAGCGTAGCCAATCCCTTTTTTCTTCAGATAGGCCTCGATGATTTCCAACATCTCAAGGTATTGGGAAAAGATCACCACTTTTTGGCCGCTCTCGCGCGCTTCGCTGAGAAGTTCGACAAAAAGATCCCACTTCCCCGACTGATGAGAGGTGTAGTTTTTCACATCGCCTAAAGTCAATGAGGGGTGATCGCAAATCCGTTTGAGAGAGGAAAGGGCCGAAAAAACATGGACGAATGAGACTGGCTTGGTCGAGTCTTTGAGATCTTTGTATACAGTGTCCCTCATTTTAAGCGCTACTTCGCGATAGAGCGTTTTTTGCTCGGGACTTAGGTCGCAATAGGCGATCTCTTCGATTTTCTCAGGCAGGTCGGTGAGCACTTCGCTTTTTTTCCGCCGCAAGATGAAGGGACGGACCAATTTGCCGAGAAGAACTTTCTTCTCCATGTCTTGATGTTTTTCAATCGGGTTGATGAAAATTTCTCGGAAAACTTGATCGTGGGGCATGTAAGAGGGAAGGACAATGTCGATGAGCGATTTGAGTTCCCGAATCCGATTTTCAATCGGAGTCCCTGATAAGCCGAGTCGCATTTGAGCCCGAATGGCTCTGAGAGCCTTGTGGGTTTGAGAGGCGTAATTTTTTGCGATTTGGATCTCATCGAAGATCGCCACCTCAAATGAATAGGCCTTCAGGTTCTCCTTCCCTGTGCGCAAGATGCCGTAGGAGGTGAGGATGAGGTCGTAATTTTGCTCAAAATCTTCAAGGGTTCTCTCAAGACCATAGTAGGTACAGACTCGAATCTCGGGGAGAAACCGTTTGAGGAGCTCTTGCCAATGGTAAATGACCGAGGTGGGGCAGACGACGAGATATTTGTTCGTTTTCTCTTCATCCTCATTGATCACAGCGGCGAGAAGAGCCATCGTTTGGTGGGTTTTTCCAAGCCCCATGTCGTCGCAAAGAAGTCCCGAGAGGCCGTGGCAGTAGAGAAACCAGAGCCAGTGGAGCCCTTGCTCTTGGTAGGGGCGCAAAGTGGCTTTGAGACGGGTTACATCGAGGAGACGGTGCGACTCGAGCGAGCTCAATTCTTTCAAGAATTTCCGAGTTTCAGGTTCGCTCGGCTCTTCAATCGGCTCAAAGACGGTGAGGCGGATCCATTCGAGAGTATTGAGGCGCACCATCCCCTTCTTCCGATCGAGTCTTTTCTTCGGAAGCTGCCGGACCCAATTGAAGCGAGGCTCTTTTAAATAGAGAAGGCCGGCTGAAGAAAAAAGATGCCTCTTTTTCTCTTGAAATGCGTCCCAAATGGAAAAAATATCGATCGAGCCCCCTTCTGATGAATAGGCGAGATCGACAAACCACTCTTGTCCCCTCTTTTTCTTGCTCGGGATGATTTTGCGGATCTTGAGTTTGAGCTCTTTTGGCTCTATCAACCTTGGATCGATTTCGAGAATGTAGTTTTTGAGCGGTTCGAGTTCGTAGGCGAGAAAAGCAGCTTCTTGAGAGGGGGAGATCACGATTTCGTGCTGATATCTCTCAGGAAGGCGGGCGGCCGGATGGACTTCGGAAAATCCCTTCCCTTCGGTAAAAACATAGCTCCCGAAACGTTTGAGTTTGGAGGGGTCGACGCCAGGAGCATACTCCATTTTGGGGACGATCGATATGAGTCCCTCGCCATTCAACCGAATGTTGAGCCCCGTTTTCAAAATGGGCGACTCGGAATGGAAAAACTTCTGCACTTGCTCCAACTCATCCTTATGAGCGTCGATGAAAGAGGAAATTTCTCCTTTGGGGACTCTCACTCCTGGATGGAGGGGGAGGCGTCCTCTCGCCTCTTTTTTCATGTAGAAGCCCTGTCCTTTGATATAAACCCACTCATCAAAATGATAGGTCTCCTCATAATCTTCCGGGAAATTCAACTCCGCATCGAAAAAGAGCTCCTCTTCTCCCAAACGATAGATCAGATGCGATTCTAAACTCCCCAAATGGGTTTGAAATCCTGGAAAATTGTGGAGCCAAAGGCGATGGCGGTTAATGAAGTCGGCCACCTCTTTTTTTGGAACGATTTTCTCAGCTCCTTCAAAAAGCCACTCCTCGATCTTATAAAACCCTTTTCCCGAAACATAGACCCATGGGATGAAACAGGCCGATGTTTCTTTTTTCAAGTCGCCCGGCTCAAAAACATAAAGCTCGATATGGAGATTCCCTTCTCGGTCAAAGGCGAGGTGATATTGACCGCTCCGAGGATCGGAGGAAACGGGTAAAAATTTTTCGAGCAGTTTGGCTGAATGATTGAGACAGGAGGCGATTTTATCTTGAGGGATTTGGTCCGAAGATAAGAGGGGGTCAGAGCGTCTTCGATAAAATCCTTTCCCTTCAACATAGAGCCATTCTCCAACGGGAATCCCCACATAGTCGCTCTCCCCACCGCCCCGTTTTCCTTTGTGCCAAATCTGGATCGATCGGCTTTTCTCGTCATATTCTACCTTCTCAATCGACTCATCCTCTCCATCGAACACCTTTAATGGAGACTGAACCGTCCAAAGGGCCGGGATGATCCAAGGCCAATTGACGTCGGAAATGTAGAACCAGATCCCAAGCCCCGGGAATTTGAGCGTTACATCGTGAGGAAGAGGAGTCCCTTCAAAGACAATTTCATACGGCTCCTTTTCATCTTCAAGAGCCATCAGCCATTTGGCCAAATCGGACCAAAAAGAGAGCTCGAACTGCAAACTATGACTCGGATTTCCTGCTTTGAAGAGGGAGAGCTCTTCACTCGGCAAGTTGGAGAACTTGATCGACGTCTCTTCCGTCTCTACAGGACGCTCTGAGACCATTTTTTCCAGTTTCTTTTTTGCCTTTGCGGTTTTTGCCTCGATGGAAAAAAGCCTTTTTTTGGTCTTCGACTGGCAGGTGTAGAGCCCCTCCCCCTCTTTCTGAAGACAGTCAGGGTCATATCCGTGCCGCTTGCTCCCCATTTGAAAGAGGCGGTTCCAAAGAGATCTCCGGTAGCGGATATGGAGCGGCTCTTCAGTGCCATTATAGATCCGCAAATAGGCTGCGGCCAGATGGGGACACCCTCGCCCTGCTTCGGAGACCTTGCAGCTGCAGAACGAGTCGGTCACCTCCCCATCATCCCTCATTTGAATGAAGGGAAAAGCCTTCTTTTTCCCCTTATCGACCACTTCAAACTGGTAGGTCCCCCTAGAAAAGAGGGGTTCGCCGACAGCCCCCTCTTGAAGAAGAGCCTCCGCTTGCGTCAGATATTCAGAGACATAGCCAGGTTTATGATCCATGAGAAGAAAACCGACCCCTATTTCATATGAGCCTTCCCCTCATTGTATCCTCCTCTCAATTTTCCTGTCTATGAGCGCTAAAACCTAACGAAAAATTTGGTTTGTGTTAATATCCTGGAGAAAAATCCAGGGCGATTGCATGATCAATTGCTTGCAAAGAAAAATTAGCAAGGATCGCCATGAGGCATGGCGGCAGGATCACTGCGAAACGCAGTGGCAGGATCAAGAAAATTTCTTTTTTCTATCCTGCCGGCGTCTCGCCGATCCTGCCCGCTCGCTTCGAGCGGATCCTTGCTCTTTTCCCCATCCTTCTCTATGGACAAGACTTGTCAAGAGCTTCTTCTTGCAATCGCCCTGGTGAAAAATCGGAAATCTCCACATGACTATTCAAAATACACCTGCGTTAATATATAAGATTGAAAGCATCGTCCCTCAAGGGGACGCGAAATCGAATAGCAAAAATGACTTTACTCTCGGATTCAGCATGCTTAACGTCCACACGCTGACTGACGCAACTTACGTCTCATATGGAGATAAACTTTGCATGAGAGCACGGAAAGCCGCAATTGAAGTGGCAAATAGAGCCCTAGCAGCACGTGCTCAGAAAAACGAAGAGGCCTCTGAGGCAGGTTCACCCCCGCCAGAGAAGCCTCTTTCGATCCTCGACATTCTATTGGCTACTTCAGGTAGCTCTCCAGATCCTTCGTCGAAGTGACGATCTTATCGAGCAGGCCGAACTCAAGCGCTTCTTCCGCACTCATCCAGTTGTCCCGGTTGATCGCTTTTTCAATCACTTTCGGGTCTTTTCCGGTCGCTTCAACATAGATGCCGACAATTTGGGCGCGGGTTTTAAGCATTTCGCGGGCCTGAATTTCAAGATCGGTCGCTTGGCCGCGGATCACGCCACCGATCAGAGGCTGGTGGATCATGATGCGGGCATTGGCTGTCGCAAGTCTCTTCCCTTTCCCAGAAACGAGGCTGAGGAGAGATCCCATCGAGGCGGCAAGTCCAGTCACCAAAGTGATGACGGGCGATTGGATCATTTTTACCTGATCCCAGATCGCAAAGCCTGAATCGACCGATCCGCCGGGCGAATTGATCACAAAAAGGATCGGTTTGCCAGGGGCTTGATGATCGAGATACCAAAGTTTCCGAATGATATCTTTCGCACTCTCTGAATCGACTGCATCTGAAAGGAAAATACGCCGCTTCTCTAAGAGTGCATGTTCCAGTTTGTCATTGATGAATTTTGGTTTATCTTCTAGAGCAGCTTCTGCCATGTCTCTCTCCCTTTTATCCTATTTTTACTCAATTACCAACTCAGAGTAAAGAGGAAATTCTTCCAGAATTTCAGCCACCCGATTTTGAGCCTTCGCGATCGCCTCTTTCGGGGCGTGGACTCTCGCTTTAGAGGGTCCGCCCGTTTTCTCATCGATCCCCGGCTTCCCCTCTTTCAATAGATCGTAAATGATCGACCCAATCTCTTTCATTTGTTTCGGTTTCATCCCCAAAGTGGTCGTCGCAGGGGTGCCGACCCTCACTCCCGAGGTATACCAAGGCCCGTTCGGATCGCGAGGAACTGAGTTGCGATTGACCGTCAATCGCGCTTCTCGAAGAAGGGTCTCCGCTTGCCGCCCTGTGAGGCCAAAACTTTTTGAAACGTTCATCACTAGCAGGTGATTGTCGGTTCCCCCAGTGAGAACCTCTACCCCGTGGTCCATGAGGCTTTGAGCGAGCGCTTTTGAATTATCGACAATCTGGTGGGCGTAATGGCTGAACGCAGGGGTCGCCGCCTCTTTGAAGGCAATCGCTTTGGCCGCCATCACGTGAGGCAATGGCCCCCCGAGAACAATCGGACACCCTTTGTCGACGACTTCCTTATACTCATTCGTGCAAAGGACCATCCCGCCGCGGGGGCCCCTGAGAGTCTTGTGAGTGGTCGTCGTCACGATGTGAGCGTGAGGGATCGGATCGAAATTCCCCTTCATCACCTTCCCTGCGACAAGGCCGGCAAAGTGGGCCATATCGACCATCAGTACCGCTTGAACGGAGTCGGCGATCTCTCTCATCTTTGCGAAATCGATCAAGCGAGGGTAGGCCGAGTAGCCTGCGATCAAAATCAGCGGCTTTTCTCTTCGCACCTCAGCCTCTAAATGGGCATAATCGATCAACCCAGTGACCGGATCGACATCATAACTGACCGACTGGAAGATTTTCGCTGAGACGTTATGCCGATAACCATGGGTCAAGTGGCCTCCCGAACCGAGAGCCATTCCCATCACTTTTTGCCCCACCAAGAGTTGGCGCACCCGCTCATATTCCTCAGGAGTGAGCTCATCGACCGTCTTTCTTCCGAGCCGTTCCACCTCTTTATTTGGGATCCTGTGGACTAAAATCGACCAAAAAGCGACTAGATTTGCATCGGCTCCCGAATGGGGCTGGACGTAGGCGTGATCGGCATTAAAAACTTTCTTTGCATACCGAACCGCCTCCCCTTCGACCGCGTCCACATTTTCGCATCCGGCATAAAAACGGTGTCCCACATACCCTTCGCTATACTTATCGGTCAAAAGATTCCCCATAGCCAGCTGGACCGGCAGTGAAGAAAAATTTTCAGAGGCGATCAGCTTCAAATGGGAGCGCTGGTCCCTCAATTCCTTGACGATAGAGTCAGCGATCTCGGGGGTAAAAGCCCCGATTGCATCTAAGCTGGCCATATAAGCGATCGCAGACGGGGTCCGCTTGTTCTCGGGAACCTTGGAAAAATAATTTTTTAAATAGCTCATTTTCTCACTCTTTACTGGGGAATCGACAGTTTTCATAACAGTCCTGTTAGGATTTGCTTGCGAGATTTACCTCTCAAACATTATAGTATCCCCAACAATCCGATTATTTTCCAGAGGTTCCATAATGCAGCAATCGTTAAAGGTGATTTTAGATATTCAAGAGCTCGATATGAAGATGATCCGCCTCATGCGCCTGAAGAAGGAGCGCCTGAAGGAGTTGGAGCACATCGACTCTCTCCGTCAAGAGCTGCAAAAGCAACAGATCGACAAGCAGCAGGAGATTGCTGAGCTCAGCCGGACGATCGTCAACCAAGAGACAAAGATCGGCGAAATCAAAGAGCGGATCAAGAAGCTTGAAGCGAAGCAGAACACCGTTAAAAAAGTGGATGAGTTCAACGCCCTGACGCAGGAGATGACTGCCTCTGAGCGGGAGCGGATCGCAACCGAGCAAATCGCCAGCGACCTGATCGACAAGAGAAATCTTGAGGAAGAGATACTTGGAAAAATCAAAGAATCGCTCCAGCAATCGGAAGAGAGCAGCCGCAAATTGGAAAATGAGATTGCC
>CAZIML010000024.1:10303-14291 GCA_964540255.1 uncultured bacterium | reverse complement strand
GAACCTCTTCAACGTCGACTTTGGCCTCACTCTAGCGATCCACTGCTTCACTCTCGCCCTGCAATATAATGTTGACCTTTCTCCCGACAGCGACACTACCCTTTTCAATCAACACGGCAACATCCGCCTCGACTGGAAATGGTAATTTTTCTTTCTACTTTTCACTAATTATGAGAAAATCTCTCCTCACAATTGCTGAATTGGATCATGAATCTACTCACAAACCCCTATTCGTCGGGCGTCGCTGCATGTGGAGCGATTGCCCTAGGCCACAATCTCTGGAAAAGAGTGACCCGGCAGCCTGATCTTTTTGCCAAAACAGAGGACTTGGTCGCTCTCGCAGCAAAAAATGGTCTCAGAGGACGGGTCCATGGAAGAGATTGGGTTCTCAAAAAATTGATCTCCCAAATTGGAACAAGGCGAGGGATCGTGATCATTCATGGACCTCCCGGCGTTGGAAAAACAGCGCTCATGGAAGAGATCGCATACCGCATCCATGAAAAGGCGATTCCCGAATTCGACGGAGCTAAAGTTCTTCGCCTTAAATCAGAAGTGATGGCCTCGCCCTCAGGCCTTATCGGCACCGCCAATCAATTTCTCCTAGGCTCCGCTCAAGATCTTTTCAAGTCGATTCTCTCCGATCTGAAAATCTATAATCAAATGAACAAAAAGGCAAAAATCATCCTTTTTGTCGATGAAATCCAAAAGCTTTTCTTGAATAAAATAGGAGGCTATAATTTCAGTCTACTGACCGACCATCTCGCGGAGCTCGATGAACATGGAGTGATTTTAGTCGGAGCTACATCGGACTCGTCCCTGCCGAGAACCATACGAGACCACGACGCGGGCGCAGGGCAGGCGCTTGCCCGAAGAACGCGCGATGTAGAGATTCCCGAAATGACCCCCAAAGAGGCGATTCAAGCCCTCGAAATGGGAAAAGAGGAGATAGGGCGTTTAAGAAACGTCGAATTAACTTCGAACGGAGTGGAGGCGATTGTCCATCTTGCAAAAGATCATAATCCCGACCCACGAAGCCGTCTTCCCGATTCAGCGATCAAGTTTTTGGAGGAGGTCGCCCAAAACGTTCGGAACCAGCGGCCACAAGAGGCCAATCCGATGGTAGACGAAGAGGCTGTAACGAGTTATTTGCATCAGGTTTCTTCGAAAAGCGAGCCGCAGGCGATTTTCCAAGAGAAAGTGCGCGAGCTTCGCCTTCGAAGAGATCAAGAGGAGAGCTTTTTAGATCGATATTTGCCCATTCTTCCGCAAAAAACAGGTCCCGCCCATCGCCTCGTCGAAGACCTGGTGTTCCGTTTGAACCACGCCCAAGCATCGTCTCAAGGAGAAACCTGCCTCATCCAAACAAACTCTTTCGCACTGATCGAGGAAGCGGCCCAAAGGATCGATTCACAAACCCGCTTCCGCACCCTTTCTTTAGAAAAGCTTCTTGCACTCCATAAGCGAGACCCTTTGGCTTTGGCCAGCTTCAACCAAGCCCTCGCTCAAATTGGGAACGATACCCTGATCGTAGAAGAGGCGGCCCAATTAATTGAGGCGCTGAAGCAAAAGGCGGGGCCAAATGCAAGTGAAGGAGCCCCCCCTCTCGCCGCACCGATACAGGAAGTGGGAAATGTATTGAAGCGGCAACAAACTCAACCGCAGAAGAATAGTTTAGCTGACAAAGCCAATCATTTAGCAACACTCGGCATCAATGCAATTCAGCAAGTGGTCGCGAATCCGTCTACCCTAAATCCCATGGGCCCCCCTTCTTCACCGATCATTGAATCGCTCGCCAACTGGATTCTTAAACCTGGGCATCGGAGTCTCATTTGCATTTCAAGTCAGTCTGAAGAGGAAGCGGAAGCGCTTGAGCCGTTAAGATGGCCCTCTCTCAACGTAAATCCCACCTCCACCGACAAAGAACTCTCCCCTACAAACATCGTCGAATGGCTCTCATCGCAAGTTCCCGGTTCATCGAACGAATGGATTGAAAAGCTGGTCTTTCTCGTCCATCGATTTTGGATTTTTGAAAGAAAAACCTTCTCAGCCGATCTTTGTTATCAAATTTTTCAAGAGATGAAAAATGCCCCCCCCACTGATGAGCGGCTGATCGAAGGGGTGTTCCGACACTCGGGTGGCTACATCCGGAAAGAAGAAGCGACCCAGTGGTTTGCCGACTTGAGAGAACTCGGAGATCAAAAAGAGGTTGATGGCTCATTGGCAAACTCTTATCCTGAGCTTGCCCAACTCATCGAGGAAGGGATCGCAACCGGAGGGATCTTGCTTCGAATTGAAGGAACCGCTCGAATTCAGGCCAAATACTTAGCGGGCCTCATTCGACGCCATCTCAAAGACGCAAAAGTTCCCCTCATCGATTTCTCTCTTCTCGCAAAAGTTTATCCCCAACCCTCTCTTCAGAAAGAGTACTTGAAGAAGATCTCCCTGCAAGGAGTAAAACCATTCATTTGGATCGAGCAAAAAGAGTGGCCTCCCGCCTTAGAGACTACTTTAAAAGAGCTGCATCAGCTTGGAATGAATATCCTCCATGCAGCTCCATTTACAAAAAGCGGTGAGTCATCAGACCCATCCAATGGAATCGTCACACAAGCGATTCAGCAAGGCTCCAAACTCATCCAGCAAGTGGTTGGGGACCATCAGCCTCCACAGCCCTTCAACTGGGCAACGAGCGCCTTCACCCAATACGCCCCCGGTACAGTATCTAAAGAACAGTTCTCCGAGTTATTTTCCCATCTCCTTAAAGAAAGTAATCTCCAATCCATCTCGATCGAAAAGGACCTTTCGAAAGCCTACTTTTTGCTCTACAGCTCTTCTCAAAACCCCCTTTCTCTCGACCAAATCGGCATCTCGCTGAAAACCGATCTCCAAAAGCCCCCGCAAGGAAGGAGAGAAATTGCAGTCCACCTTTCTCGAAAGTTTGGAACTTTAACCGCCCTTGCTCCAGAAGATTTCCTCTATGCCATGGCCCCCGAAGATACGAAAGCGGTCTATCGATTCAAGAGAGGAATCCAACGAATTGGAGCTTACGCTCTTCAATTATTATGGACTCCTATTGATTGGATGAGCAGCTACGCGAATAAAATCATGCATGCAGCCGGAGCCTATTTTGTGGGAGGGAGAATCCTCTCTTGGATTCGGAGTTATTGGTCTAATTAATAGAGGGAATTGCAAAACTCGCTTCGCGGATTTGCGCCCGAATGGAGTTTTGCAATTCCCTCAATAGGCCCGTTTTCGTTTATTTTTCATTGGGGCCGCCACAGGGCCGATCTGATGTTGAACGCAATACTCTTGGATCGCTTTCAAAAACCGCTCTCCATATTTCATGAGCTTTCCCTCGCTCACTCCGTTGATTTCTAAGAAATCGTCCTCAGTTCTCGGATAATAGCGGCACATTTCGATTAAACTCCGATCGCCAAACACAACGAAGGCAGGAACCTTCGCCTCCTCGGCAAATTTCTTTCGGATTTGAGACAATTCCCCGAACAGATGTTGATTGTAGTTGAGATCAACAGAAGCCCCCTTCTTAACGCTCCCCTTTTCCTCCGTTTTCTTTCTCATAGAGACCTTGATCTCCCCCTTCACAACGCTCCGAGAACTTTCGCTCCATTGAACCACTGGATAATCTCCCTCAGTGCGAGCTAAGTGCCCCTTTTCGATCAAAGCAACGATCATGCGGCGCAAATCTCCCTCCGACTCCTCCTTCATCAAGCCATAGGTGGACAACCGATCGTGCCCCCGGTCAAAAATCGCCTTAATTTTTTCGCCCCGCAACACTTCGATTAAATATTTCACCCCATATTTCCCCTCCAACCGGTAGACGCAGGACAAAATTTTCTGTGCCGCCACACTGATATCGACAAGATCTCCCTCATCAAGACACCGATCGCACCCCTCGCACTCATTTTTAGGATAAACTTCACCGAAGTAGCGCAAAATCTGCTCTTGCCGGCAGGCCTTGTCATCGTAGCAG
>CAZIML010000024.1:0-10293 GCA_964540255.1 uncultured bacterium | reverse complement strand
AGTAGCGCAAAATCTCTTTTCTTCGGCAAACCGATGAAAGGCAAAGAGAGTAGATTTTTCCTGTTTTTTCTTTGGTTTGCCTCCGGACAACCTCATCCTCAATTTTATCGAGGAATAGGTCATAAATCCTCAATTCCTGCGCTGAATAGAGCATTAAACATTCCGCCGGCAAGCCATCTCTTCCCGCCCGTCCCACTTCTTGATAATATTGCTCTACAGACCGAGGCATATCCAAATGGAGGATGAATCGAATATCGGGTTTATGAATTCCCATCCCAAACGCCACCGTCGCCACCATCACCTGGGTTTTTCCGTAGATGAATTGATGCTGCGCCTCTTTCCTCTCCTCATCGCTCAATCCGGCATGATATTTTCCCGCTTCAAATCCATTTTTTCTCAAACTCAGATGCATCTCGTCGACCGATTTCCGTGTCGCCCCGTATAAAATCCCCGACTCATTCGGATGTTTTTTTAAGAAACGGAGCACCTGTTTTTCCACCTGATCTTTTGGATCGATCCGGATCGTTAAGTTGGGCCGATCGAAGCTCGCCCGCACCATGTAAGGATTCTGAAGCTTGAGCTGCCCCGCGATATCCCGCTCCACCTCCCGCGTTGCGGTCGCAGTCAAAGCCATCACCGCCGTTTTGGGGAACTCTTTTTTCAGTAAAGACAATTGCCGATAGTCGGGTCGAAACGAGTGGCCCCATTGAGAAATGCAATGAGCCTCATCAATCGCAAAAAGGGCGATGGGAACCTGCTTTAGCTTTTCGAGAAATTCACCCACAGCAAATCTCTCAGGAGCTACATACAACATTTTGTAGTCCCCTAAATCATTCATCAATCGACGCGCGTCATCAGCGGTTAAGCTGCTATTTAAAAAACCCGCGGAAAGACCATTTTTCGTCAGACTTACGACCTGATCCTGCATCAAAGAGATCAAAGGGGAAATAACGACTGTCAAACCGGGGAGAATCATTGCTGGAAGCTGATAGCAAATCGATTTGCCCGCCCCTGTCGGCAGAACGGCCAAAACGTCTTTCCCCTCCAGACACGCCTCGATGATCGCCCGTTGATTGGGCCGAAACTCGTTATAACCGAAGTGCTCCTTGAGCTTTTCCTCAAGACCCTGAATCACAGAGTACTCCCTAAGAAGTCCCAAGTGATTTCCACCGTTACTTCTGTCGACTCAGCGGCTTGAGCCAATAGAGAAAATCGACCCATTATTTTTCTATATAGTTGAGTCATCCTAAATTTTGCCCTTTTCCACTGCGTTTGCAGGGCAAATTTTTCCGGCTTTTGAATGTATGCCACCTGATTCTTAAAATCTAAGAAAATCGGATACTCTAAAAAAAATTCAGTGCCTATACATCCATCAATATCCCACTCTTCAGAGACATCAAATAAGATCAGATCCCAAGGCCCGTAATCGCATCCTCCGATAAGAAAGTGGTCTGTTGAATGATACCAGGTATCTGGGTCTGCCAATTTTGTTGTCGACCTGCGGATGACAGAGTGAGTGGCTCCGGTATCAAGAACCATTTTCCGGGGCCCTCCATCTGTTTCAACCGTCAAAACGACTCCATATTTTTCGATGGAAAAAGGAACGGGAATAAACCGATCTGATTTGCACTGATTTTCCGCATTGTGATCGAATAGAAGAATCTTTGAGTTTGGAAAATCGAATAGACAATTATATCTCTCAAATACCCGAAGTCCAATTTTTCCATCGATTCGATCCGACCTATCGGCGGTCAGCTTCCGAGTGTTGGGACCAGGAATAGCATAGGTATTGTATAGGTGTTCGTGATTTCTCTCAGCAACGATTGGGTTTAAGAGGGAAACCTCCCCTAACTTGATCTCTGGAACCCGAAATTGGAATGTGGGATAAACATTCCCTCTTAAATCTCCCATTTCCCCATCCTCTAAGCGCTCCTTGTCCTTGAGATCTAGCAGCACCCTCTTTTCAAGATGGAAATCGCAAACAGCGCTCCCTAAATCAACGAGCACCGTCCGTTTCACCCCATTGATTTCGACAGTTGTCAAAGGCTCTAAAAAATCGTAGGGAAACCGAAGAGTGAGTTCAATTCCCGCGGGGGAACGTTCTCGAACCAAAATGAGAAAAAGGCCCAACAACAAAATTACAACAAATAAAAAGAACCTTTTTCTCATCCCATTTCACTTCATTTTGGGGCGCTAGGCGGAGCTGGCGGCGGCGGCGGGATAGGTTTACTTACGCCTCGCGTATCGACTGTTACATCGACCGTCGTTTTTTCCCCATCTTTACTTGTGTGTGAAACTCCGATTTTGACCATGAACGGCCTCATTTCCACACTTAAAACCCTTTTTTGCTCCGCCATGAAAGCCTGAAGAATAACAGGAGCACTCATTTCATCCAATTTTTCGATTGTACGGCCATTCCAAACAGCTGATTCCTTTGTCTCGACTTCAAATCGATCTGCTCCGTCTTCAAAGCCTACACCATCAACACACATAAATACCCCCTCGATTTTTGCGAGGCGCCAGTGTAAAATATTTTTTAGTTTTGATCAAGAATTTATTTGATTTTAATTACTTGTCAGTCATATACTTCAACCCCATATGATTCCAAGACACGACTCAATCAATCCTTTAGAAATCCTCTCCAAATTGGATTGGGGTGAAAGCGATGACATGGAATTCAAGTCTGCGAAAGGGGGACTTCCAAATAGTCTTTGGGAAACCTATAGCGCTATGGCTAATACCAAGGGCGGCACCATCTTGCTGGGAGTAGAAGATAATGGGTCGGTCAGCGGCATTAAAGACCTCTCCACGATTAAAAAACACTTCTGGGATATTCTCAACAATAGGGGCAAAGTGAGCGTCAATCTATTAGAAGCTAACGATTTTCAAGAAATTTCCCACCGCAAGGGAATGATCGTTGCAATTCGAATTCCCCGTGCAAACCGATATCAAAGCCCTGTGTATATTGGTCAGAATCCGATCACGGGCACTTATCGAAGAAACGCTGATGGAGATTACCACTGCACAAAGCAAGAAGTAAGTCGAATGCTATCAGATCAATCACTGGACCCTGCTGACAGTCGAATCCTCCAAAAGTTCGGGTTTGAAGATTTGGACCTATTGAGTCTGCAGCAATACCGGAACCGTTTTGCTTCGCTGAAACCCACACACCCATGGCTCAGCGAAAGTGACAAAGGCTTATTAGTGAAGTTGAACGGATGGGCATCCTGTCGAGCAACAGGAGAAGAAGGATTGACGATAGCAGGACTTCTTATGTTTGGCCGTGAAGAAGCACTCCGCGAAGCGCTCCCCCAATATCACGTTGACTTTAGAGAAAAACTGTCAAAAGACCCAACTGTTAGATGGACTGATCGCATCACCATTGATGGGACTTGGGCAGGCAACCTGTTCCAGTTTTATGTTCGCGTCATTCAAAAACTATCCGCTGATCTTAAACTTCCTTTTCAGCTAGACCATGAATTATTTCGCAAGGGAGAGACAGTGGTTCATGTTGCGATCCGAGAAGCCTTGGTCAATGCCTTGATCCATGCCGACTATCAGGGCCAAGGGGGTATTGTGATTGAAAAATACTCAGATCGTTTTGAGTTTTCCAACCCAGGATCACCCCTCATATCGATCGACCAAATTTTATACAGCAACATCAGCGAGTGTAGAAACAAATCGCTCCAAACGATGTTTACTCTAATTGGTGCAGCAGAAAAAGCAGGCTCAGGCGTTGATAAAATACGAATGGGATGGAATTCACAGCACTGGCGATCCCCAATCATTCGAGACCAAGTACAGCCTGATCGGGTCTTATGGGTACTCCCAATGCTTAGCTTGATTCCCGACGAATCCTTAATCCGGTTGAAAAAGCGTTTTGGCACAAAGTTCTCACGATTCAATCAGTGGGAAATTCAAGCCCTTGTGACCGCGGATATTGAAGGTTATGTCGATAACGCGCGGATGCGACAAATTGGAGATAAGCACCCATCCGATATCACAAAGTTATTCCAAGATTTAGTTAGTCACAGTGCTCTCATCCAGGATCGAAGAGGGCGGTGGACCCGTTACTATCTGCCAACTGAAGATCACTCCGTACATATAGGGGGGGACTCCGTACATATGGAGGGGGACTCCGTACATATGGAGGGGGACTCCGTACATATGGAGGGAATCGCCGGGGAACAAAAAATCCTTCTTTTGCGCATTGCCGAGCCAGCCAGGAAGAACAGAAGGCTATCCCCAGATAAACTAGAGCAAATCATCTTAAACCTCTGTCAAAATCGGTGGCTTACAAGAAGGCAGTTAGCCTATATATTGGACCGAAGTCTCGACGGTTTACGCACCCGATTTATCACTCAAATGGTCAATCACGGTCTCCTCCAACTGCGTTACCCCGACAAACCCAACCGCACCGATCAAGCCTACTCGACCGTCAATCCAATAGAGAGCTTTACCAACCAGCTCTCGACACCCTCATCGATCAATCAAGCAACTTAAATCGACCCGCTGAATCGCATTTTCAAATGCTTCTCGGTCCTCACGATGTGTATACCGAGTAAGAATTTATTTGATTCTCATTGAATGCCAAGAGATTCCAAAATTGAGTCAGTCTAAACTCTCATACCCGGGATTAAAGGGGATGCTGGATCCAGTACTACCTACGAAAAAACGAGGAGGAGTCAGATACTGGCGCAAACCATGTTGAACGGTTGACTCTGGCTCTAAAGGTTGCTTACTCCGAGATCGCTCACGCGATAGAGCCAAATAGCCTTCAACGATCGGTTGGCATTCAGAAAGATCCTCTCCGGACGCTCTGGGCTCCAAATCTGGAATCCCTAAGAGATGCTGAGCTGCCCTAGAGTCCATATTCTCTGTAATGATTCGGCGAAGCAAAGAAAACTCAGGCTCAGGAATTTCGTTATGGGCAGACAATATAGAAAATGCCCTTTTTACATGCCATTGACCTGTAAACCAATATCCACTGCAGTCGTTACCCTCCAGCGGCAAACTCTCCAGGTATCCGAGAAAACGATCCCGAGACTTAATCGGACAATCGAAATAAAGGCTAAGCTTCCCGTCTCTGCGTCCGTACAATGTAAAGCCTCTTAGGAGGGATTCAAAATTTTGACTTTTGAATTCTATCCTCCAAGTTGCGTCACGATTAGGCGCGCAATCAACTTTTTCGGACACCTCAAAACGAGCTCCCTTTCCTGGGAAAGGGATTTTTGTTACATCAATCTCAGGATCCAGTTCGATTTTTGCAGAGACCAGAGGCACTACTGGATCCCCCCGGACAAGAAGGGCGCTTGCAAGCTGATTGACTAAAGGATTCGGAATATAACGCTCCACATCAGCCCTACACATAGGGCAGCGCGATTGACGCTCAGCCAGGATTTGTTTTGCCATCACTTCGCTGACAGCATGTCCGCAAATCGCACCTCTTGCAACAAATGAAACAGCTTTATTTTTCTCTGAGTAAGGCTCGTAACTCACCGGACAATGAAGCATGGAAGATAGATTGTTTAAGTCGACCGGGGTCAAGAGAGTGTGTGTAGGGGCAGCAGCTGCCATAAATGAACTCCAATTGAACTATTTGGCTGGTGAATTTAACACAGATAGTGCTTATTTTGAGACAAAAAAGAAAAATCGCCCGCATGAATATGGGGCGATTTAAACTATTTTATGCATTTATTAGCCAACTTTAGGTCTACGATCGAGATAATTGTCTTGGTAACCCTTAATATCATCTTCGTGAATAACCCATGCTGCACCCTTGCGATGCGCCTTCAAAAGACCTACGCGCGTTGCGTAATAAATCTTCTGAGCTGGAACACCCAATTTTTTCGCAGCTTGATTTACTGAATAATATCCTTTGTGATTATCAAACAATAGCTCGCCGTCAAACATCGACTTCGTACGAGAATACTTGTTCTTGCGGTATTCTTCTAAGTCGTCGAGATGAATCGTCCAACGAGTTGAATCTTTTGTAGCCTTCAACTTCTTTTGCTTAATCGCAACGTAGATAGCCTGTCGGGTCACATTATTGATTCGCGCAGCTTCGGTAATCGAAACAACTTTCGCTGAATCTCTATTCTGGCCCTGGCTCCATGCTGAATCTGAACTCATGGTACCTTCCTCCAATATTTTATTTTTCTTTTTTTTTAACTCTTAAATTTTAGTGTCTGCATTAAGATGCAAAAAAATTCTTACTATTAATCGGATTACTTTTGCATTTCATTTACATTTCGCTCTTTAAGGAATGATTATTTCATAATAACGAGTATAAATCAAAGAAAATCGAACAGGGGAGCCAACTATTTTTGGGATTTGACATATGACCTTTTAAATATTTAACCATGAGCATCTTATTCTCAAAATTTTTGATTAGCATCAAAGTCAACTGTTTCGGTATATTGAAAGCTTGTGTGGCTATATGAAATCTCCTCGATTTGGGAGATGTAGCAAAACTCGCTAAAAGTCAGGGCAATATGATGCACAAGACTCTTTTCATACTCTTCTTTTTTTTACTATCTATTTGCGATGCGAAACCACCTCAGCTGACCCCTCGGGATGTTAAAGGGAAAGTAGAAGAAATTTTAAAAGCGCATGTATCCCACAAAACTTTGACGGCCGAACTAATGGGACGGACGCTTCAAAATTTTATTGATGAACTAGATCCGACAAAAACTTATTTTATCAAGAATGAAATTGAAATCTGGGATCATCCGAGCGAGGCCATTTTACAAAGAGCGTTAACGGGATTTAAAAATAACGATTTTTCCCTCTTTCAAGAAATTCATAGCGTGTTTTTGAGTGCAGTGGAGCGGAGAAACAATATCGAGACAGATATTGCCCAGCTCGAGCTCCCCAAGGGAGTGAAAAGCGAAGAGTTCAAAGATCTCGATTGGGCATCCTCACATGAAGAGCTTTCGAACCGCCTTCTTCGGATCAAGGCGCTCCAGCTAGAGGCGACCGAAAAGCTGGGAGAAGAGAGCTATATGCGGCTCGTTCAAAGGCTCCAGAAGCGAAGAGCTAACCGGGAAGCGGAGCTCACCGGAGCGAATCTGGAAGAGAGGAATAAAGTGACCCTTGCCTACGTCCTGAAAGCTTCCACCTCAGCCCTCGACTCTCATACAAATTATTTTACCCCGACTGAGGCGAATCAGTTTATGATCCAAGTGCAGCAAAGGCTCTTTGGAATCGGCGCGCAGCTGAGAGACGACCTAGATGGCCTCTCCGTCATCCGGATCATTGAAAACAGCCCTGCTAGCATCAGCAATAAGCTCAAGATCAACGACAAAATCATCGCTGTTGATGGGGAGCCAGTGGTCGGCATGGAGATCACAGAAGCAGTTGAACTCATCCGGGGCGAACAAGGAACTCCCGTTCTCCTCACCATTTTGAGAGAAAGCGGCGAAGGGGAAGAGAGGAGAAGTGAAAAACTCGACATCGAATTGATCCGAAACGAAGTGGTTTTGGAAGAGACCCGCCTCGAAACAAGTTTTGAGCCCTACGGAGACGGGGTGATTGCGACGCTCAAACTCTTTTCCTTCTATCAAGATCCAAAAAGCTCCTCTGCATCCGATATTCGAAAATCGATTGAACAATTGAGGAAAGAGCATCATCTCAAAGGAGTGATCCTCGATCTGAGAGGCAATGCAGGAGGGCTTCTCGCTCAAGCTGTGAGCGTGACCGGCCTTTTCATCAACAAAGGGATCGTCGTTTCGATCAAGGACAGCTCAGGAAAAGTACAGCACCTTCGGGAAGTGGATGGGAAGCCCGTCTGGGAAGGGCCTCTCTTTGTCCTCGTCAATAGAGCCTCTGCATCGGCCGCCGAAATCGTGGCTCAGACCCTCCAAGACTATGGAAGAGCTCTTGTGATTGGAGACGATCACACTTTTGGCAAAGGCTCCTTCCAAACATTCACTCTTGATCCAATCTCCAATCCGAAAGTGAACCCCCAAGGGGAATATAAAGTCACAAGAGGACGCTACTACACTGTCTCTGGGAAAAGCCCTCAGCTTAATGGGGTAATCTCTGACATTGTCGTTCCAGGCATTCTTTCCCAGCTCGACATCGGCGAGAAATATGCAAAATTCCCCCTCGAAAACGAGCAGATCGAACCCCACTTCGAGGATGATCTTTCCGACATTTCCCCCTTCCAAAGAATTCAGCTCGGCGCCTCCTATAAGCACAACCTACAAACCCAGCTCGCCACCTACGTCCCCTATTTGGAGCCGCTCAAAACGAATTCAAAAATCCGAATCCAAGCCAACAAAACCTATCAAAATTTTTTGAAAGAGCTTGAAAAGAAAAATTTTGATTCTGAGTCGATTGAGATTTTTGGACAAACCGACCTGCAGCTTGGCGAATCGATCAACTTAATGAAGGATCTAATCTTCTTGATGAGTATTGACTGAATTGCGACAATAGAGATCCAATTTTTTGAGGATTTTTATGACAGTTCGTGTTCGCATTGCTCCATCTCCCACCGGCGACCCCCACGTTGGCACCGCTTATATCGCCCTTTTCAACCTGATCTTCGCCCGCCATTTCAAAGGTCAGTTTATCTTGCGAATTGAAGATACCGACCAATCAAGAAGCCGCCCCGAATACGAAAAAAATATTTTCGAAGCGCTTAACTGGTGCAACATTCGGTGGGATGAAGGTCCTGATGTAGGAGGCCCTTACGGTCCTTACCGCCAATCAGAGCGGACCGAGATTTACCGAGAGCATGCCTATAAACTCCTCGAAAGAGGAACTGCCTATAAATGTTTCGCAACAGCAGAAGAACTGGCCGAAATGCGCGAAGTGGCAGCAAAGCAGGGAAAGCGGACCGGCTACGACCGAAGATATAGAAATTTAAGTCCTCAAGAAGTGAAAGAGCGGGAAGAAGCGGGTCAGCCCTTCGTCATCCGCCTCAAGATCCCTCTCACCGGCGATTGCGTCTACGAAGATCAGATTAAAGGAAGAATCACTGTCCCTTGGGCTGATATCGACGACCAAGTCCTTTTAAAATCGGACGGCTTCCCTACCTACCATCTAGCTAACGTCGTCGATGACCGGCTGATGAAAATCACCCATGTGATCCGCGGCGATGAGTGGATGTCTTCAACGCCGAAGCACATTTATCTCTATGAAGCCTTTGGATGGGAGCCCCCTGTCTTTATGCACATGCCTCTTCTTTTAGGCAAAGATGGAAAAAAACTCTCGAAAAGGAAAAACCCCACATCGATCTTCTACTTCCGCGATAGCGGCTATCTCCCTGAAGCGCTCGTCAACTTCCTCACTCTCATGGGCTACAGCATGCCGGGCGATAAAGAGATTTATTCCCTCGATGAAATCATCCGCGAATTCGATCCGAAACGGATCGGCATTTCAGGCGCTTTTTTCGACATTCAAAAGCTCAACTGGGTCAACCAAAAAAGGCTCATCGAGACCATCCCTGAGAACCAACTCTGGGACAGGCTTCAAGAATGGCACTTTAGCGACGCTTTTATGAAAAAGTTGATGCCGCTGGTTCACACCCGAATCAAAACATTCGGCGATTTCATGCTCCTTTGCGACTTCTTTTTCATCAATGAGCTGAAGATCACCCCCGATCTTCTCTCTCCTAAAGGAACTCCTCCTGATCTGATGAGTTCCATTCTTCAAACTCTCATTTGGAGTTTGGATGAACAGGAAGATTGGAGTGGCAAAGGGCTCGAAAAAGCCTCTCATGAAGTCGCTGAAGTGTTTGGAATCAATCACAAGAAAGTGATCATCCCCTCCCTTTTTGCGAGCATCATGGGAAAACTCCAAGGCCCTCCTCTATTTGATTCGGTCACTCTTCTTGGAAAAGATCGAACCCGCGTCAGGCTCATGGCTGCCATTGAAATGCTCGGCGGAATTTCGAACAAGAGGATGGACGCGCTGAAAAAAGGGTGGGAAAAGAAAAACTGCAGAGATATGGTTAATCAACCGGCGGTTCCGCAGTAACCTCGGTCTCAGCCGCTGTTTCATGCGCCTGAGAAATAACATAAGTGCGGGAGCTTGAGCTCCCGTTGTTACAGCTACTAAGAAGGATCAAAGCGAGGAGCAAATATCTCATGGTTCGGAGTCCCTTTTTTTCGCAATCTAATGTTTTAAACTGTGCCTGTCTATAAAAATGTATTCGCGCACCTCCCCCTACATTGCCCGCATCAAAGAAAGAGCTCTCTTGAGCGGCCCCTTATCGACGAAAAAAACCTATCACGTCGCTCTCGATATCGAAGAAGCGCCTCTTCCCTTCCAAGTAGGAGACAGCAT
>CAZIML010000023.1:13678-14726 GCA_964540255.1 uncultured bacterium | reverse complement strand
CACTCTCTTTTGATCGAATATTTCATGAACCCGTCGGCAAAAAGACTTTGGGAGACCAATTGGTCGAGTTGATGAAGGGTCGGGTTCGTGTGGAGGGAGCACACCTCTGTGTGAACGATGTCGATCCCCATCTTTTCTTGAGAACTTGCGAGAAATCCAGTTCCGATCCGAATCGCAGGAATCGATCCGTAACACCCCATATGATAGGCGTGGGTGACCGTTGTTTTCTCTCCCCAATTTCTTTTCGAGACGATTTTTTGCGCTCCGCTAGGAGAAACATAGCCTGTGCAGCTCACATGGATCAAATCGTCAGGGGCGACAGCTCCCTCTGGGTAGTAGCGCTCAAAGATTTGATCCACTTCTTTCTCATATACCTGAGTCCTTGTCGAAAGATCTCTTCCCGATGGGCTCTCTTCTAACTGGTAGACAGTCATTTTTTCCCAATCGCGATGGAGATAGTCGGCAAGTACATGGCCTCGTTTGTCGATCCGATCGGGTTTACAGCCCACATGCCACAATTTTTCCCGAAAGGAGGGGCCAAATTCTTCATTTCGCTCCGCTTTACTATGAGCTGCGACCAGCCAATCAAGGGTTTCCTCTTGAGAAGTTTCATATTGGGGACGAATCAGTTGAAAATCAGTGAGAAGCATGGGAACACCCTACCCTTGATCTCATTTTAGAGGCAAATAAAATCTGATTTCAGTAGGCTCAAAATAGATGAGAAAGCTCCTTTGGATGGTCGTATTTTTCTGCGTATATGTTTGGATCATCACTTCTGGCAGAGAACAGATGGTGATCGAACATGGAAAGACTATTTATCAAGCATTGGTCGCTTGGTTTGATGACGCCGAGGTCGATTTTCAAATGAAACCAAAGAAACAGACTAAGGCCAAAAAAAAATCGCGCAGATGGGACTAGAAGACGAACATTGAAAGGGCGATCAAAGTGAGGCTGGCCCCGAAAATTTGTTTGATGTGGGTCACGTGAAGAGTTTGAGCGAGTTTAGCGCCGATCGGCGATGTAAGAATGGAGCCCCCGCTGATGGCAA
>CAZIML010000023.1:0-13663 GCA_964540255.1 uncultured bacterium | reverse complement strand
GAAGAGTGGGCTCATGCCAGGCAATGAGCAAAAATGTGATCGACCCGACAAGCGTAGTGACCAGGGTAGAGGCCGATGAGGTGGCTGACGAATTTTTTGCTGGAATTTGATAGCCGAGAAAAACTGGAAAGGTAAGAGATCCGCCGCCGATCCCCAAAAGTGTCGAGAGGGCTCCGATTCCTAAACCAAAAAGGGAGAGAGTTCGATTGGGTGCAGAGGCGAGATAGGGAGCGGGGAGCTTTGGAAAACAGAAGTAAAGGCCCAACAGCGTTGCCATAGAAGCGAAAATCATCCGAAGAAGATTGCTTGAAAGAACATGAGCTGCGATTGAGCCGAGGATGCAGCCGATGAAGAGTCCAGGAAGAATCAGTTTCAATACCGAAAAGAGAACCATTTTGTTTTGAATTTGGACAAAAGTCGCAACACTCGAGGTGACCACGCTTGCTGCAAGCGAAGTGCTCACCGCTACCTGCATCACAAAATCGCCGCCGATTCCCATATATTCAAAAACAAAGTAGAGAATGGGTACGGTGACAACGCCGCCCCCGATTCCAAGAAGCCCTCCAAGTAAGCCGCTAAAGAGCCCTGAAACTACGAATAAAACGATCATCGATTCTGTTGACATCAAAAATTTTAATACGTTGTTTTTTATTTGACTGTCAATTACTATGTTCTCAACAAGGTAGTAAAAAAGTTTATGAACTTGATTCCGATAGATTGGTCTGAGGCGCAAGCAATTCTCCTCAAATTAGTTCAGACGCTCACTCCTTGGACAGGAAAAGAGGTTCCCACCTCATTTTTTTTAAGCAAACGATTCTCATTTCCTTCAGACCTAGCTGAAGGAACGCCGCACCTTCGCTCTTCAGTCAAGCTTTTAACGACTCTTCGGAATGCGAGAGAGCTCGTAGATGAGTGGGTCCCCGATTCATCTGATGCTCCCCGTCCGGAATCTCCTGAAGGAAAGGCCTCCCAGCCCGAAGGGAAAAAGATTCATCCGGTTCCGTTTGCAAAGCAGGCAGAGAGGATGATCCACGAAGTGCAAGAAGCCATCGGGACGATGGTTTATTCTGCTCAGCTCAAAGATCCTAAAGAAGAGCCCCTTCGATTGGCGTTGAAGCGGCTCAAACCCCATCTTGATGAATTGATTGAGGCGGTTGCAAATGAAGGGATGCATTCAGCCGATGATCGTCCGGCCCCCTTTCGTTTCCCCCTTGCGGTTCCTCATCGGGAGCATCTGTTGCGCCGCATCGCCCAAAGGGGAGAAAAATTGGGTTGGGAAGTGGGGGAGGGGAGGGGGACGCCGAATGAGAGGGAGGTGGAGACGAAAGTTCTCACTCCTCGCCATCGACAAGAGGGGATCGTTGAGAAAAGAGGGGAGAGGGAGAAAGAGCTTCCCCGTTCAAGAGCTCCCCAAACTCCTCCTGAATCTACCCTTGAGTCCCACCCGAAAACGGTCGAAGGAACTGATCCGATGAAAATGCAACTTCATGAGAAAACAGTCCTTCCGGCAGCTCCCTTCATTCCACAGATCAAAAATCCGATCTCTTCAGTCAAAAAGAAGAAAAAACGGAAAGGCTTTTGGTTCAAGGGCGATGATTCTGAGGAAGTAGAGCGTTGAATTTACAATCCCTCGCCGACCTTCGTCGATATGGGGAAAAGAGCAAGGATCCGCTCGAAGCGAGCGGGCAGGATCGGCGAGACGCCGGCAGGATAGAAAAAAGAAATTTTCTTGATCCTGCCACTGCGTTTCGCAGTGATCCTGCCGCCATGCCTCATGGCGATCCTTGCTCATTTTTCTTTGCAAGCAATTGATCATGCAATCGCCCTGAATAGAACTTGACACTGAACGATCTAATCGAGTATGGGTCGAGTTTTAAGGGGAATATCTATGAGAAGATCGTGCTTGATTGTTTCTACTCTCTGTCTTGCAGGTTGCATGGCAAGCAATAGCCTGGAGTATTCAGCGGCAGCTGAGACCAATCTGTACCACATCGCAAGGGTCCGGAAGGGGATGAGCGAAAGAGAGGTTTTGAGAATCATGCACAAGCCTTATAGTTATGAAAGCTTTCAAGTCGATGACGAAATTTACGACGTCTGGTTTTATGTGACCCAAACGACCGGATTGGGCCAGACTCGAATGGTCCCCCAAAACCTCACTCCGCTCACGTTCAAAAACGGCGTTCTCGTTGGAACAGGATACTATTGGTACTATTATGCGATGAAAGCGCAAGCAGAAGAAACTGCGATCAATAATCCGCCGCCGCCGAAAAAGAAAACACAAGACGAAGAAGACAAAGAATTTGAAGATGCTTTGAAAAGTTTTCCCAAACAACCCGCTGTACAGCCAGCCAAAGCTCCCAAAAAAACCACTTACGGAGAACGTCCTCTTCAGCCCTGCGAGTCGCGTCTCGATCCATCGATCGGGATGAGCGAGGGAGAAGTGGGACAATTGATGGGGGATCCAGCAAGAACCCGTTCCTTTGAAATCAGCGGCGATTTTTACGACGTTTGGTTCTATGAAACAGTTCCCAATAAGACCGGAAAACCGTCGATCATTCCTCAAAAAGCAAAGCCTTATATCTTTAAAAACGCACTTCTTGTGAGCATGTCTGAAGATGAATACCTCCAGTTGGAGGAAATGGTGGCAGAACACCAGGCGACGATGGCGCTCGCACTGCAAGACAAACCGAAACAAGCTGAGCCTGAACAAAAAAGAAGTCTCCTTCGGCTCATTAAGCCCTATAAAGCTCCCGTAGCCGCCACTCAAAAAGAGATTTCCAAGCTTAAACTGGGAATGAGCCCCGACGAAGTTCAGAAAAAATTAGGCGATCCAATCCGAAAAACCCAGTTCAAGGTAGAGGGAGATGAATTTGAAGGATGGCTGTATGAAGTGGGCCCCAATCAGCGGGTTCCCATCACATTCAAAAATGGAAAGCTCGCCGGAACAACCCAAGAATACTACGTAGAAAAACGAAAAGAAGCCGATCCCGACCAGATCGACGGCTTCGATCGCGAAGGGGAGCGGGGAGAGGAAGACGATTCTGATCAGAACTTCAACTACTGGTAAAAAAGCCCCCCATTCTCAGGGGGGCTGTTCAATTAAAGATCACGTTTAGTGACAGTTGGAATAGGTTGGTTCCCATTCAGGGCTGCCCAGGCAGAAGAAAAACGCCCTTCTCCTGAATTGGGCATTACCATGCACTGAACCGCATCTGCTACACCTTGAAGATAACAGTATTCTTTTCGATCCCTAGCGATGTCACCCTCCGAAGCATCATCCGCATGCTGGATTGCCCCGTCCCAAGGTCTGTACACTTTTTCATAAATAGCGTTAGCATGCCTTGGTGCGATTCCCGCCGCGAGAGCGACTCCCGCTCGGATCAGGCTAAAGTAAGAAATCGCAAAGTCAGCGACCGCGGTCAGTAAATGGTAAGTCCCTTCCTCGAGGAGGTTTTGAGCCGTTTTATAGTCGCTCATCGTGACAATCAGTGATAGGGCGACTTTACCTGCTCCAACAGTGCCATTGACAAGAGCACTGATCATGGACAAGCTGTTCAACGCTAAATAAGTGATGATACTCATCCCTACAGCTCTCACGACTCCCTTTGCAGTCAATTCATTATAGAGGGGAACGTTGATGCTCCATTCGGTCGGTAATTGATACCGCTTTAATAATCGGGGCAGGTTCAAAGCTACATGAGTCGATGAAACACAGGGAAAGTTTCGGATTTCGTTGAGTCTATCTTGAATGAAATAGTTGGGTGTAGGTCTAACTGCGAACATATGCAAACTCCTTTGTTGAGACGGGGCATTCTACGCTCACAAAGAATTTTAGGAAATACTTTTTATCATACAGCTAACGTCTGATAATACATGTTATGTTAAGTTACGTAAGTCGAGCTCTATGAAGCGGCTCCCCACCTGGCTCACCGTGGCCTGGTACCAATGATGGTCATTTGGATCGATCAAGGCGACCCTCGCCCCGACCCAATGGAAATCAGCGGGTAATAAGCGAGAATCGACTCGCAGTTTGGGAAGAACTTGGTTGAAGGAGACGCTGGCCAAACGGGCGATCCGGCAAGCTTGAGAATGGTTGCACGAGGAGGCCCTGCTCAAGCTGGGCAGGACCCTTCGGGGCGGGGGTAAGTTGCAAGAGGTTGTTGCTGCTGGAACCAAATCTTCCTCGAATTAAGGGGGAAGATTTTACATGAAACCGATTTTCCGCTCAATTATGCGGTAGGTTCGGCTCATCCCCTTTCTCTTCCTTCTCTTCACGTTGGATTTCAGGAACCCGTACTTTCGGGATTTGGGGCAACTCGCTAAACCATTGCTCAAATGTGGCTTTGCCTATGCGCCCTTTGAGCATAGAACGATCCATCATATAGGCGGTAAAAACTTGGTAGGGCTTCTCCTGATTCGGAAAGTATTTCACAACTATGTCCAGAGCTTTGGAGCCCGTTTTAAAGTAGAAGTCTAGAGTTTGGATTTCATTTTTATCTCTTGCTTTTTTCAATTGGGGCTTTTTCTTTCTTAAGCAAGAAACCAGTTGTAAAAGGTCAATGTGGTGATCAGGGGCACGATTCCCTTTGATTCCTTCCTTCAATTCATAGGTAAATGAGAAAAACTCTGTCCCTTGTCCCGGCGTCTGGTTGAAGTCGATTCCCTGCGGCTCTACTCTAATCTTCGAAATCGTGTATTCATTTGCTTGAGAGAAACAGGTAAGAGTTGAAATGATTCGAAATCTCAAATTTCCAATATGGGATTCGAAATTAATCAAAGGCGTTTGGCTGAATTGGGTCTTTCCAAGCGTTTCGATGATTTCGCTCCCGATCCGTTTGATTAAATCAGCTCTATCCCATCCGTTGAACTTATAGGGATCGATCGCACTAGCAATTTTTGATTCTGAATCACCAACCAATGAACAATTAATAGACATTGTAATTCCTATTTTTTGACATTAATTTTAAATTAACTTTTTCATTAAGTCAAACAGAATTACAACTAAAATACAGACAGCTTATAATCAAGGATTTACGTTTTCGGGATTCTCCGAAAGCCAAGAGATCGCTTCTTCGTAGATCTGATGATCTTTGAGGATTTCGCGTCCCGCCTTTTTCTTTTTGCGGAAGGTGATTTTATCTTCCATTCGCGCTGCTAGAGATTCAACGCTTTCGATAGGAACTCTCTCATCAAGTTCCCCATTCACCGTGTAGATTGGACAGTTTGCCTTTGCAAGATCCTCTGCCAAATTAGTCTTTAATACTGATTCCCAGTATTTGTAATTATACCCAAATGCTTTCCGATCTGGGTTGGGGGTTTTGATCGCCTGGGCAAACTCTTGTTTCGCTTGGACAAGAAAACCGTGGATGTATTGAGGAGAACAGCCTTGATCGGCCATCTCGGAGCGAAACGAATAGATCGCCTCCTGGAGTGGAGTCCAACCTCCTCCCGAGCCAATCAAGATGAGGGCATCCGCTTGGTCAGATTGAGCCGCGAGCATCGCGCCGATCCGTCCCCCGTCTCCTTGCCCTAGAATCGCAAATTTCCCATCCCATCCAGGTAAAAGCCCCTCCTCTAGCTTCTTGAGGAGGAGGAGATGGTCCTCAAGCCTTAATGAGAGAGACAAATGGGCATTGAAGATTTTTTCGTCGAGAGCCCCCTCCCCTACCCCCTTTTTCTCCAAAGTCAGAGGGGCTCGTCCAATCGCGAGAAGATCCGGTTTGAGCGAGTTATGGGTGATGAGAGACGACTCTTTCTGAGAGCCAGGAATGATGAGAGTAATCGAGAAAGGGCTCTTTTCAGGGAGATCGGCGTAAAGAACGCACGAGGTCCCATCCTCCCGTTGAAATTCAAACCGTTCAGCAGCCGTTAGAGCAGCTGCTGCCATTAGAAATAGTGTCGTCAATCGCATATGAGCACTTTGTCGAAAAGCCTATTTTTTTTCTATATTTAATATTTTACGTTTTTCATTTTCAATCGAAACCTGTATGATCGATCTCAATATTCGCGGAGCATCTATGAGAATCATCCATTCGTTGGGTCATGTAGTTGGGGGAACATTATTGATCGCAGGCACAACCATTGGCGTTGGAATGCTTGCTTTGCCGGTCGCGACAGGCCCTGGCGGATTTGTCCCTTCGATGATCATCTATCTCATTTGCTGGGCGTTTATGCTCTGCACGGGGTTGCTCCTTGTCGAAGTGTGCCTTTGGATGCCGAAGGATACGAGCTTTATCTCGATGGCCGATAAAATTCTAGGGCCCATAGGGCGCAATGTTTTTTGGGTCGTTTATCTTTTCCTCTTCCTCACCGTGATGATCGCTCATGCGGCGGGAGGCGGATCTGTCCTCCTCGACATCACCGGCTGGCATATTCCCCACTGGCTTGCAATCGCTCTCTATACAGCCGTCCTAGCCCCCGTGGTTTACCTGGGAGCCCATTCGGTCGATCGGCTCAACATGTTCCTCATCAGCGGCGTCGTCCTTTGCTACTTAGCATTTCTCGCTGTATCGCTGGGTAAAGTGGACTTTGAGCTCCTCTCCTATTCAAATTGGAGCAAAGCATGGCTGGCTCTTCCGATCCTCTTCACTGCCTTCACCTATCAGGTGATCATTCCGACCCTCATGACCTACATGGAGCGGAATGTGAAAAAGATTCGGCTGGCGATCTTTTTAGGTTCCTCGATCCCCCTCGTGATCTACCTTCTCTGGCAATTTGCCATTTTAGGAGTGATTCCAGCCGAAGGAGAGGGAGGCCTCATTGAAGCCGGACTCAAGGGGCAGAATGCGATCGGTCCTCTGAAAGAACTGGTCCCTCAAGTGTTCCAAATTGGAAAATACTTTGCCTTCTTCGCCCTCACCACCTCTTTCATCCCACTCGCCCTTTCATTTTTCGACTTTCTAGCCGACGGACTCAAGTGGCAAAAAAAGGGGATGAACCGAGTCATTCTTTGCGCCGCAGTCTTCGGGATTCCGATGATGATTGCGATCGCCTATCCCCACATCTTTTTGGTTGCTTTGGGCTACGCTGGAGGGATCAGCTGCGCCTTTCTCTTTGGACTCATGCCTCCCCTCCTCGCTTGGGTCGGCCGCTACATCAAGCACTATCCACGCGATAGAGATCAGCTGCCTGGCGGAAAAAAATCGTTGATCGCACTGATGATTTTTGCGTTTTTCATTCTTGTTGCAGAAGTTATTCAACAAATGATCTAGAATTTAGTCTATGGCAAAAGATCCAAATATCCTCGCATTCCTAGAATCTCGAGGGGACACAGTCGAGAATCTCGAAGCGATTCGGCTCAATTTAAGCCGCTGCGTCGATGATGGAATGGTCGACCTTGAAGACACCTATTATAATGAGCTTCTCGTCTTGATTGACGAAGCGTCGATGTCAAAAAATTGGGAAGAGCTGATGGAAGTGATTTCGAAGGCGAAAACATTGGAAGTCGACGTCGCGGTCTGGCTCTCGAATCACGGCCAAACGAGCATCTCGCTCCCCTGGCCCAAACCCCCAAAATGATCGCTAAAGTCGAGCTTAGAACTCACGGAGGGCCGCCACACCGACGTGTTCAGGAGCGACGTGACCGTTGAGAACAACGCGCAGGCCGGAATCGTCATTTTCCCCAAACATCAAAGGAAACTCGTATTCGCCAAATGTAACTCTCTCTTTACAAAGAGCATAAGTCCGGCGGTTTCTCGCATCAGCACCCTTTGCAAGACATAGACTTCCATCGTGTTGATGGATGGCAAATACGACCGCAGCTACATCTACTGCTCTAGCGAGACCAGAATACCCCGCATCTTTCAGTTGTTGTATTTGCGCATCTTCCTTGAGGTTCCTTCCTAGAACATCTTTTCTCATAACGGCATAATACGCACCGAGCGTGGAGGTATTTCTATGCCGCTCGAACTTAACATCGCAAGTCGGGATAAATCGCAACCCAGCTCTTTCTAATGTAGCAAGACACAAACCTTCGGGGATCCACACAGGCCAGTGATGCGTGTCGCACGCTTTGCGGTCCCGATCCAATGGATCGGGACCGTGCCAAAAATCATAGAAATTCGGATCAATGGGGCGTACGAATCGAGCGCGTATCCCTTTTTGCTCCCAAAATTTTTGGGCAAATGCGCCGATTTTTCCGCCAGTGATGTAATCCGCAACGATGGTGGCCTCGTCTTTGAGGGGTGAACTCCCACCAATCAGGGTTGCTAATGAACCACCGCACCAATCCAGAAACTTTTCCCCTCTCGCTGGTTCTGCTACTGCCGCCATTTGACTCCAAAACAATTACATACAACTTAAAAGAACAAAAGGCGTCAAGGCATTCTTCATGCAATCGTCCTGCCCTTCTTATGTTTCTTTAGATCTGTTTATTTCATACTCGGGGTGCTTCCCCTCTAATAATTGAGTCAGTTGCTCACAGTTTATCGGGGTAAATAACCTCGAGAAAGTGCCGCTCTGATTCCGCACAATGCGAACGGATCCCTCTCCTCCATCGGCATAGTTTTTGTGGAATGAAATAGATCCAATTCGGCGCAGTCCTGCTGACTCCTTCGAACGAATGGAAAAAACAATTCCTGCTCGACTTCCAAAACGCCATTTCATAATAGGAGCCGTGATTCTCTCAAAACGAGAAAAATTGGGTTCAGATGGAGATAAAGATTGGTTTTCGACAGGAAGGAATGGTAATTCACCGAATGAAATCGAATATGTTTGGAAGATTCCACTGACCCAACGAGGATAGTGGCTATAAAATTGAGCTTGCTCAACCAAACATCTCCGAGCCGCATCGCGGACTCGTTGATCTCGCAGTTCATTCCAACCCCTCGAAACAAGGGGGGCTTTGGCAAGAATTTCTTCGGGAGGTAGAAACTCAAGTACGCGATTGTAAAGATCCGGATGGAGACCGGGAATTGACTCATTGCCTATAGCTGCCATAAAAATCCTTTCATTTTCTCATTCGATAGCCCTTCCCCATAGAGCGAGGAGGGCGGCGGTGGCCTGTGCGACGTTCAGAGAGCTGATCTTTCCTCTCATCGGGAGATAGATCGATCGGTCCGCTTTTTTCTGCAATAGTGGCTGAATCCCCTCCCCTTCCGATCCCATGATGAGGAGCGTTTTCGGAGCGAATTGAAACCGATAGGCGGGCTCTGATTTGGGGTTGAGAAGCGAGGCGACTACTTCATATCCAGCTTCTTGAAATTGTTCCACCGCGGTGGCTAAATTGGAGACACGGATGAGGGGAAGCAGTTCGCTTGCGCCACAGCTCGATTTGGCGGCGACCGGAGTGAGGTCGGCTCCCCGGTTTTTAGACCAGACGACGGCCGATGCCCCAAAACACTCAGCGCTTCGGATGAGAGCTCCAAAGTTTTGAGGATCGAAAATTTGATCGAGCATCAATACAAGCGAGTGTTCCGGCTCCTCTTTCAGAAATTCTTTCAATTCTAGGTAGTCGCGGGGTTTGATCTGAGCGACGAGAAGCTGGTGCGAATCGGAATCGACCATCTTGTTGAGCTGATCGGTCGATACGTAGGAGATCGGAATTTTCCTTTTTTCACACTGCGTTATTAGCTCCGATTTTTTGGAGGCAAGCGTGAAAATCCGGACGATTTTGTCCGGAGCATAGCGGAGAAGCTCCTCGATCGGATGGACCCCCATGATGAGTTGATCTTTCGGAATGGGTCTTGGATAGGAGTGGGGGTTATTCAAAATTGCCTCGAAATTTGGCCCCAGCCGGAAAAAGAGGTCCAGCGGAGTTTGAATTTTTCTGAAAAGTCCCCTCTCCCCTCTTGTCTCATGTGGGCATCGACGACGCGGGTGGGGAAATAGTGAATCATACCGCCAATCCCAAGGCGCCAGAGCGAATTGAGCGACCCGTCGACCTGAGCCCAGCCAGTGTGCCCTTTGTTCCCCTCAGAACTGGTTTTCATCGACTGGTAGGCGAGCGTATTTTCAATATTCGAGTGGGCCCGATTGTGCATGAAATGATAAGTGTAGCCAGCGTTGAAGATGAGGCGGCCCGTTGTCTCAACGGTGATCCCAGCCCCGAGAATGACTCCATTCCAAGTGAGGCGGAAACTGCCGGGCAAGGTGGTGGTGAACGCCCCTTCGGTGTCGCTCCCCTTTCGTTTGAGCTGCTCAAAGTAGGCCGTGTAGCCGATGAGGGGAACCAGGAGCACTTTATAGGTTCGATCGGCCGTCAAGTTAACTGCGTAGCCAAAATAACCGGTCCCATCGGCGCTCCATCCGTCGGTATCAAACGTAAAACGGTTGCCGATATTAGGGTAGCGCTGAAAAACGGTTCCTCTCCCAAAAGTTCCATATGCGCCCCGAAGAAAAAATACGAGATCGCGGTGGATCACTTTGAGAACAAGGCCGTTTTCCCAAAACTCAACATCTCGATACAGCTCGCTATAAGTGAGCTCTCCCCCCTCCCCCGGATCTTGAAGATGCCAGTGGATCCGATCGTTCCGGTAGCCGGAGAAGACTTCGCACCGAAGAGGTTCGTTCACCGTTCCGTAGAAAGATGAAATCAAAAGGAGGAATAAGATTTTTTTCATAATGGATGGGGAGCTGCCCGTTTAGCCCAATAATCAGGGCCATAATCATAACAAAGCTGCTCCCCTTTAGCAATGGGTTCTTTTGCGTATAGAATGACGTGGCTCACATGGTCGAGGGTGGCGAGAGACGAGTTGAGATTGGGTTTATCGCTGTGGTTGATATAGCGGGAGACGCCCCCTTGATCCATCGCGTCGATGGTGTAGGGCGATTTGACTCCCTGAACCAAAACATACTCGAAGCAATACCCATTTTTGGCGTCGCGTCTCTCCCGCTTCCTCACCCGCCCCACATACTCAGCGATGAATTCCATTTTTTTAAACGGGCGATTCGCAAAAACGCCCCACCCGAAAGTGGGATCTATCCAGCGAATCACCACATCAGGCGCTACAAAAGTGGCGAGCTCTGTTTGATAATATTTGCCCAGCCACAGCTGCTCTCTCGTCATCTCCCCTTTTTTATAAAGACGGCTCCCTTCTTGAATCATTGTTGGAAGAAGGTCTCCAAACTCGATCCGGTGAATCCATTTGGCTCCACTCAGTTTTTCGAATTCTTCGAGAGTGAGAACTCTTCCTTCTTTTTCAAAAATCATCGAAGTGGATCGGTTTTTCGGTCGAATGTTTCCAAAACAAAGGGCCATAGTCGAAAGTGAGCTGCCCATTTTCTCGAATTTCTTTAAGGGCGATAAAAATCATTCGAGGAATCCCTCTCCAGTAGACCGACTGAAGCCCGAGATTGGGTTTATCGCTATGATTGATAAATCTCGTGAAATTTCCTTTCTCTTCCGCATCGATGGCAAAATTTTTCTTCCCTTCCCAAATAGTATAGCGAAGGCAATGGTGTTTGTCGATCAACTGTTTCGGCTTTCTCTCCTGGATGATTCCGGTATACTCTCCCACGTAGGTGCAGGGGGCGATTTTTTTATCTGCAAAAACGCCATATCCCACCTCCTGATTGATTGGGCGGACCGAAACGGGAGGATGGAGCCCTTTTCGAATTTCCTTATCGAAATAAATTCCCATCCAGATTTTTTCAGCGGGGATTTTATCCTCCCGTTTTGCGGCAGCGACTGAACTTAGAATTTTTTCTAACGCTTCTCTTGTCTCAAAAACAGGGTGGGATAGATATTCAAACTGCTTGATTTCGGGAAGAGATGGAAATGAAGGGACTTCGGCCAGAGGGTCTAAAAGTTGGATCGCCTCTTTCCGGTTGAGCAGCTGAGCCATCTCAAGGGGGGATAAACCAAAACTATCCCGCCGAAATTTCAATGATGGGTCTTTTCTCAATTGGCTCACTACATCAAGCCGATTTTCCATCACCGCCAGGTGAAGAAGGGTGCGCCCTTCATGCGTCGATGGGAGGCGGGATAAGGAGAAAAAATCGTCGACTTTCAGGATAAATTCTTCCCAACTTACCTTTTTAAGGCTCAATCGATCGAGAAGAGTGACGAAAGCCCGCTCCTCCGTGTCGTCGCCCAAAAGAGAACCCATCTTAAAAAAAGGGACAGCCTGTTCCAAATGACACCTCTCAACTGATTAAACGAAGAGAAGTTGTATTAGCACTTTGGGAAAACTTACACAAGATTTTTTATTTTTTTATTGCGCCCTAGGAGAGGGCTTCTTGAATTTAAGAATGAGGGGATGATGGGCTGGAGTCAGGCCGATCACAGAGCGATACAAAAGCCCGTAAGCAACTCCTCTCGAAAGATCTAGTATCGTTGTAGGTTTTGTCATCCATTTCTCTCGTTCTGCGTGACGTAAATTATAAGCTTTTTTCCACCTCTTTACAACAAAAATAATGACTATAATCTTTCGCCATGATATCCCATAAAGTATGATCAAATTTCCAATGTCTTTTGAAGCAACTGCAAGCGCCACTTCTGGTTCGAGTTCTCTCTGGAATGCGCAAGCAGACAACCTTCCCCCCATTCAGTCGGCGATTCCGACTGAGTTTATGGGGCCTGGCGGCGGCTATTCGCCTGAAGATTTATTTTCACTTGCGCTCCTCAACTGCTTAATCGCCACTTTCAAAGTTTATGCTGAAAAGTCAAAAATTGACTTTGAGGAAGTCAAAGGAAAAATTCAATTGACAGTCGATAAGTTATCGGGACAAAGCGGCTTTGCGATGACGCAAGCAAATATTTTTCTTGACGTCACTGGGTCGACCGATCCTGAGAAGGCAAGAAAGCTGCTCGATGCTGCAATCAAGGATTGCGCAGTGAGCAATTCGATTAAAACCGGCAAGACGTTTCACATAAATGTCTCGTAAAAAATCGAGCCTCTGTATAAAATCGACCTTTGTTTTTTTCTAAACGGACACAATGAATACTTTTCCCATAGCCAAACCTCTTGTGGTGATTCTCCTTGGGCCTCCAGGTTCAGGGAAAGGGACTCATGCAGGTCCGCTAAGCCGTGAACTCTCCCTCCCTCATATTTCAACCGGAGATCTCTTTCGGCAAAACATCCGAAACCAAACTCCCTTGGGTTTGAAAGCGAAGAGCTATATCGATTTGGGACATTTGGTTCCCGATGAACTGGTTCTCGACATGCTTTTTGATCGAGTGGCTGAAAGAGACTGCCTTCAAGGGTACATTCTCGACGGCTTCCCCCGCACTCTCCCGCAAGCTGAAGCGCTCGACGCTCGACTTGGAGAGCTCCATCGGACAAGCGCCCTCAACTTCAATCTCTCCGACGAGAAAATCATCGAGCGGGTCACCGGACGGATAGCCTGCAAATCGTGCGGCCGCCCCTATCACAAAAAATTCGATCCCCCGCTCGATCCCACTCGGTGCGACCAATGCTTTGGCCCGCTCATTCAGCGGGACGACGACAGAGAGGAGATCATTCGAAAACGGCTTGAGGTTTATCGAGCCCAAACAGAACCCCTGATTGCCTATTACTCGGCCCAAAATGATGTGCTCCGCAACATCGACAGCGACCAAGAAAAGAGCCAAGTTTTCAGAGCTGTTCTCGACTCCCTGCAGCTATTCAGCCACTCCCCTAAATAAGAAAAATCTTGCACTTTGCCTACGAACCAAGCGATACTGAAGCCTGTATGAGCGAAGATATCCGTTGGCACCAGCGTTTCGAAAACCTCGGCAAGGCTC
>CAZIML010000022.1:10579-14735 GCA_964540255.1 uncultured bacterium | reverse complement strand
CTGCATGGGCCGCTTAGATAAAGATGCATCACCCGCAAACCAAATTGCTTCGGCATAATTCTTTTTACTCTTAGCCCTATTTCTGGTACGATCCGTAAAAATTTTTCTAGGATCGTACCTTATGGAATGCTATCGAATCGCTAAACCAAAAGTCGTTTACGAAGTGCTCAATACTGAAGTGATCGCGATCGACTTCGACACCGGAACCTATTACGCACTTCTACATGTTGCAAAACAAGTGTGGCTCCTCATCGAACAACAAATTCCCCTCAATGAGATGGTGCGCATCATCGCAGATTACTACCGACAGGAGCCCGACGCAGTGTTGCAAGATCTCCAACCTTTCTTAGCTCAACTCCTTGAAAAAGGGTTGATCGAACGAGGCGAAGAGAAGGATCGAGGGACGCCCCCTCCCCTCAACGCCCATGGGTGGGGCTACGAAGCTCCAAAACTCGTCTCCTACATGGATATCCAAGATCTCCTCCTCCTCGATCCGATCCACGAAGTGGTGGAGACAGGCTGGCCGAATAGAGCATGAAGATCCTCTTTTGGTCGAGCAGCTTTTGGCCCGCCATTGGAGGGGTCGAAACCCAAGCGCTCCTCTTTCTTTTAAAAATGAAAGAAAGGGGGCATCAGTTCCTGGTGATCACTCAGAATGAGGGGACAGAGGAATTCGAAGGGATCGAGATCCGAAGATTCGATTTTAAAGGACTTTTGTTTGAAAGGGAGAAAGAAATTCTCCACCGATTGAGGAAGTATCTCGATCAGGTGTTATCCACTTTTAAGCCCGACCTCGTCCATTTAAATGGATGCGTGGGAGAATCTCCCATCGTCTTTTCGATGTTCAGATCTCTTTTTTCGATGCCGATTGTCTTAACGAATCACGCTCCTCACTACGGCTTTCCGATGCAGCCGATCGTGAGAAAAGTCTGCTCTCAAGTCGATCGGGTATGCTGCGTCTCTAAGTGGGTGATGAGGGAAACAGCCTCCCTCATCCCCGAAATCAAAGAGAAAATGAGGCTGATCTACAATGGGATCCCCCCCTTTTCGCTCCCTCCCGCACCCCTTACTTTCTCCCCTCCTCTCCTTCTATATTTAGGGCGCCTCACCCAAGAAAAAGGGATCCGGTGCGCAGCCGCCGCCTTTTCACTCCTCAAAAAAAGGGGCTCCACAGCCCAGCTCGTGATTGGAGGAGAGGGAGAGGAGAGAGCCGCTCTTTCCTCCATCGATACCGACCCCTCTGTCACCTTCATCGGAGCGGTCGAACGGGAGGCGGTGCCTCACCTGCTGAATCGAGCCTCGATCGTCCTCGTCCCCTCCTATTTCGAATCCTTTGGACTTGTCGCTCTTGAAGCGATGCAGATGGGACGCCCCGTGATTGCCTCGAATGTGGGGGGATTGCCTGAAATCATTTCGAATGAACGGATTGGAGTTCTCGTCCCTCCTAAAAATCCTGAAGCGCTCTCCGATGCCATCGAGAAGCTCCTCCAAAACCGAGCCGAAGCCACCCGTATGGGGGCTGAAGCGCGCCAATATGCCCTTTCCCATTTCACCCTAGAGCAAAATGTCGACTCGTACGAAGCCTTGTATAGGGAGCTTGTGTGAGAATTCTTTTTTGGTCCGATGGATTTTGGCCCCGTCTGGGGGGAATCGAGACGCAAAGTCTCGTTTTCATCCAAGAGATGATGAAGCGGGGGTATCAATTTCAAGTGGTCGCACAGAAAGATCATCCAAGCTGGAAAGAGGCGGAAGATAGAGAGGGAATTGAAATACATCGGTTCGATTTCAACTCGCTCATCCATTCAAAGGAACTGAAAGGAATTCGTTCGATCCAAGAAGAGTTAGATCGAATCGTTCAGACATTTAAACCAAATCTCATTCACCTTAATACTCTCATCGGAGGAAGTATTTTCGCCTTCCACTTATTTAAAAACCGATTTCATCTTCCGACTCTTCTCACCGCCTACGCCCCTTATCTTCATCAAGGCTCGCTTCCTTTGATGATTCAAAAAACACTCGATTCAGTCGATCTGATCAGCCCCATTTCCGATTGGGTATCCAACGTAATGAACCACCATCGGTCCGAAGCGAGCCATAAACTGCGACGAATTTATTGCGGTCTGCCAGAACCTAAAAAAATGGAGCGATCCCCTCCCCTATTTCCTCCGACGCTTCTGACATTCGGGCGCCTTTCTTGGGAAAAGGGATTTGATACGGTGATCGACGCCCTCGCACTGCTGAAAAAGAGGGGCTCGGATGCAAAACTGGTGATCGGGGGAGGAGGGAGTGAGAAAGAGAGACTCGAAAAACAGGCCTCCGATTTAGGAATCAGAGACGCGGTTCAATTCACTGGAGTTTTAAACGGGGAGGAAATGGAGGTGCGATTCAATGAAGCCTCGATCGTGATCGTTCCATCGATTCACGAATCGTTCGGCCTCGTCGTGTTGGAAGCGATGCAGCGGGGACGCCCTGTGATCGCCTCTCGGGTGGAGGGGATTCCTGAAGTGGTGATAGAAGGGGAAACGGCCCTTCTTGTTCCGCCCCAAGATCCTGAGAGTTTATCATGCGCCATCGAGACGCTCCTCAATGATCGAGAAAGAGCTCAAAAAATGGGGTTGAAGGGAAAAGAAAGGGCCACTCATTTCACCCTCGAGCAAAATGTCGACCAGTATGAGGCCCTATACAAGGAGCTTGTGTGAAAATTCTTTTTTGGTCCGATGGATTTTGGCCCCGGATTGGGGGCACCGAGACACAGGGGCTCCAATTTGTTCAAGCAATGGCCCGAAGAGGGCACGAATGTCTGGTCCTCACACAAAAATATGACTCTGCATGGCCCGATGAAGAACTTTATGAGAACGTATTGATTGAGCGGCTCAACTTCAACCCTCTTTTGCAGAAAGGGGATTTAAAAATGGTCCGGCAAGTGAAAGAGCGGCTCGAAAAAATCGCCCTTCAGTTTCGCCCAGAGATCATCTATCTAAATACCTTGGAAAACGGGAGTGCGTTTGCCTTTTTGCTCTTTCACAAAATCTTTAGAGCCCCCACCGTCGCGACGATCCACACCCCCTATTATGAGGGATCGATCCCACCTCTCGTCAAACAGATCTGCGAACAAGTGGATCATCTCTCTACCGCTTCTCATTGGGCCCATGGGATCATGAAAGGACTTCTCCCCTCTTTAAAAAACCCCCTTCGGATGATTCCCTATGGCCTCTCTTTTCCTTCAATCGACCCTACTCCCCTCTCCTTCTCTCCACCGACCCTTCTCCTTTTGGGGCGTCTTTCTTGGGAAAAGGGGTTTGATACAGCAATCGATGCCTTCTACCGTTTAAAAAAGGAGGGATCCAACGCCACTCTTCTGATTGGAGGAAGCGGGCCTGAAAGGGCCCGATTCAATGAGCAAGTGATCAGGCTTGGGTTGGAAAACGATGTGGAATTCATCGGGGAACTATTGCGCGATCGGGAGGCCATTTATCAAACAATCAATCGGGCAACCGTTGTTCTTATGCCCTCCCTATTCGAAGCGTTTGGACTCGTCGCCTTAGAGGCGATGCAAATGGGCCGCCCGGTCATCGCCTCTGAAGTGGGGGGGCTTCCAGAGATCGTCGCTCATCAGAAGCGGGGGCTGCTAGTTCCGCTCCCCTCTCTTCCGATCAAAATGGAAGGGACGAAAGAGGGGAAGTGGAGTCCCATTTTTAGGGAGAAAGAGGCAGAAAAGAGAGTCCTTATAAAGCAAGAGCATGCGGAGCGCTTGTTCGGCGCCATGAAAACTCTCCTCAATGATCCAAAGGGAACGGTCGCGATGGGAGTTGAGGCTCGCAAATGGGCCCTTCATCATTTCCGTCTCGAGGAAAATTTAGACCAATACGAGGAGTTATTTCGAACATGTGTGTGAGCGTGGTGATGAGTGTTTATAACGGAGAAAAATATTTGGCCGAGGCGATTGAGACAGTTTTGGCTCAGACCTATGCTCCCATTGAGTTCATCGTGATCGACGATGGCTCGACCGATCAAACGGGTGAAATCTTGCGCTCGTATGGGAAACGGCTGCAGACTCTGAAACAGCCCAATCGAGGGCAACCGGCAGCTCAGAACCGCGGAATCGAGCTAGCAACGGGACACTACATCGGATTTCTCGATGCTGATGATCTTTACG
>CAZIML010000022.1:10304-10569 GCA_964540255.1 uncultured bacterium | reverse complement strand
AGAAAAGACTGCGGAGCAAGTGGCCATTTTGGAGAAAGAGAGGGAGGTGGACATCGTGTTTGGCCATGTGGAGCAGTTCATCAGTCCAGAGCTAGGTGATGAGGCAAAAAAACAATGGAAATGCCCTTCAGGAACTGCCCCTGGTTATCTAGCGGCTGCGGCTCTTTTTCGAAGGGAGTGTTTTGAAAAGGTGGGGCTTCTGAATGAAGATCAACGGATTGGTTCTTTCATCGAATGGTATATGAGAGCTCAAGAGCTGGGGTTA
>CAZIML010000022.1:2320-10294 GCA_964540255.1 uncultured bacterium | reverse complement strand
CAATTGATCCCTCAGCGGGTCTTTCGGAGGCGGATTCATGAAAATAATGTGGGAATCAAGACTTCGGGGACAAGGGAAGAGTATCTTGCGATTGTCAAAGCTGCATTGAAGAGAAGATCCCATGTCCTACTTTAAAATCAAAAACGCATCGAGCTTTCCCTATCTCGCCGGCTACACCTGGATCCACTTTTGCAGATGGGCAATGCTCAATGTGGAGAGGGATCATGGACCGGTCCGCTTCAATGCGGAAGAGGTGCAAAATGGGGATACGATTTATCTCGATTATGGATGCATCGATGACTTTTCGAAACGGATTTTGCCCAGGATCTCGGGGAAAGTGATCCTCATCTCTTCTAACTACGGCCTTTTATCCGACTACTCGCTTCCAGGCCCGTTCGCCTCTCTTCTTGAGGAGGAAAAAGTGGCCGCCTGGTTTGTCCAAAACATCGACAGAGCCCCCACTGAAAAACTGATCCCGATCCCGATTGGGATCGCGAACCGCTATTGGGGGCATGGGAATACCGATCTATTGGATCGGTGGATTCCGATCGCCCTTCAGAAAAAAAAGAGGCCCACTTTCTGTTATCTCAACTATACGCCTCGCCCTGTGCGGATCGATTGCACGAATCATTTTTCGAATATTCCGATGGTTCAACGGGGCACTTTTGAAGAGTATCTGCAGGATCTTTCCGATTCAGTATTCGTAGTTAGCCCCCCTGGAAACGGGATCGACTGCCACCGAACTTGGGAGGCCCTTCTCATGGGGTGCTACCCGATCGTGAAGAGCTCGACCCTTGATCCCCTGTATGAGGGGTTACCTGTTGTGGTGGTGAAAGAGTGGAGAGAGGCGACAGAATCGTTTCTTCGGCAAAAACAGGAGGAATTTGACTCTAAAGAGTGGCCCCGCGAAAAGCTCTACGCCCCTTACTGGTTCGACCGGGTCAGCAAAAGCCTCTCGATGAGCTTGGGGGGATGAGTGAGATCGCGTCCCAAATGGAGCCGATAGCAGGGAACTGATTCGGCGACTTTCTTTAAATGGTTGAATACGGAAGGGCCCGTATGGGGCAATTGCCACAGAGTTGTCCCAGCAAGGGAGGCGAGAGCCTCTCTCGGCTCGATCGGTTCCAGAGAGCTTTCTTGTGCATCCATAATATTTAACGCAAGAACTGCCTTCAGGGGAAAGGAGGGCAAAATATTTTCCGGTTGAAAGCGAGAGTAGAAAAAATAGGCTTTTTCTCCCTTCAATCGGTCCCGATTTTCTATAAATTCCTCTAATTCAGGAAAAAGGGAGAGGGTCTTTTCGGTGATTTTCACACTATTATAAACGCAGTGAACCTGAACATTCGTTCCTTGGCTGATGAGACAATAATCTTCGCTCACATACTTCATTCCCCTCTTGACGCACGAAAGGGAAGTGGTCGATTTTCCAGAGCCGCTTTTTCCTGCAAATAGAACTCCACCATCTGAATATCCGACCGCTCCTGCATGAGTGAGTTGAACATGGCGCCGGCTCATCCACCAGTGGAAAATGAATTGAAAGGTAGACATTCCAATCCACCAGGGGGCTTTTTCTTTTTTTTCGATCCAATAAAGGGCGAGACTTCTCTCTTGATCCAACATTTGGAGGATTCCCAAATGAGGATCGAATACCGTCTGAATTCTCTCATCGTTAAAACCGACGACAGTTCCATGAACAGTCACCTCCCCTTTCGGCCATGGAAAAACCATGCTGGCTCCCTGAGTAGAGGCCCCATCCCAAATGCAAATCGTTAGGTCTTTTTTTCTTTTAGGGATTTCTAAGTGATCCAACGATCGGGTGAGGAAGTTTTGCAATGAATCTCCTGCAAATTGGAGGCAAATGGAGAAGCCCGCAAGGTCATAAAATTTTTCAATGGACTGATTTTGATCTGCAGCGGTCAGAAAATTTTCGTAGGCCAAGTTAAAAAATTCTAGGGAAGGAGATCTATTCATCTATGGATCTTTAGAGCTATTGGAATCACGATTAAAATCGACTTCCTTTCCAATATCTTGATCCCGAGTAAAATCCAAATCATCCTCAGGAAATGGAGCCCTACAAAAAAAATCAATGATATGATCATTTCGCAGTTGCGTCACCTTACGAACCTTTTTTCTTTTGGTCCTTCTCATTCGATCTCCAAGTCAAAATGATCGATCATCATAACACACAAAAAAAAGGGGACAAATATTTTCCACAAATACATCAAATTAAGAAATTTAAATATGACCTTTATCGAATGGTTTCGGCGGCGATGTAGGCTTTGAGCTCTTGGGCGGACGGGTACTCAAGGGCTCCTTCAGCAAGGCGGCACGCTTCCAGAATGCGCCACTTGCGGATTGTATGCTTCACGAGAGGAATGTGGCGGGCAGCGACCGAAAACTCGCGGATTCCAAGTCCAATCAGAATCGGAATCATCGACGGATCGGCAGCCGATTCACCACAGAGGATCACCGGCTTGCGGGCTTGGTTGGCCGAGGCGACAACCATCCGGATCAGACGAAGGATGCTCGGATGAGTGGTAAAATAGATGTCGGAGGTGTGCATATTGCTCCGATCGGCCGCCATGATGTATTGGACGAGATCGTTGGTGCCGATGGAGAGGAAATCAACCTCTTCTGCAAGAGAGTCGCACATAATGGCGGAAGAGGGAACTTCAATCATACATCCAATCGGGATGTGCTTTGCCGTCTTGATCCCTTTCTTCTTATATTCTTCGAGGATCTCATTCACTTTTTCGCGGACGATTCTGATTTCAGAAACATCGGAAACCATCGGAATGAGGATGTGGATTTCCCCAAAGTAGCTTGCCCGAATGATCGCCCGAAGCTGCGCATCGAGAATTTCAGGATAGCGAAGGAGGAATCGGATCGCTCGACATCCAAGCGCCGGGTTGAGTTCATGGCCGATCGAAGTGAAATATTTTGAGTCGGGATTATCGGGGGGAAGGTCGATTTTCTTGTCGCCTCCCACATCAAAAACACGGACGACTAGAGGACGCCCTTTGAGCGCTTTGGCCATCCGCTTGTAGATTTGAAATTGCTCCTCTTCAGGAGGGAAGGCTTTCCGAGCTAAAAATAGATACTCGGAACGGAACAGGCCGATGCCGCCCGCTCCCGCCTTAATGAGCTGGTCGATCTCTTTGGGGTTCTCGAGGTTGGCAAAAATCCTCACCTCGTAACCGTCGATCGTCTCCCCTTTCAAATGGGCATTGCTCTTCAAAAGCTTGTAGCTTTGAAGCTGGCTTCTTTGCTGTTCTTGATACTTCTTGAGGGTTTGGCGAGTGGGGTTGATGATGACAAGCCCAAGAGAACCATCCACGATCATCGAGTGAAGGTCGGTTTTTTTGAGCAGTTTGATGTCGACATTGGCCACGTAGGGGATTCCCTTGGCCCGGGCGATGATGGCGGCATGAGAGGTGATTCCCCCCGCCGCGGTGACAAAAGCGCTCACTAAAGAGGGATTCGCTTCAACTGTTTCAGAGGGGACTAATTCATGCGTGAGGATGATCGAATTGTGGGCCATCTCCCCCATCTTCACCCGTTCAAGGGGGCGGAGATGTCCTAAAATGCGTCTCGAAACGTCGATGATATCGCGCACCCGCTCTTGAAAATAGTGATCTTGCAAGGTGCTAAACCGCTCTTTATATTCTTCGATAAGACGGTGGAAAATCGATTCGGTGTTCCGCTCCATATCTCGGATCCGCTCTTCAATCACACTCGTGAGGAGCGGGTCTCCCATGATTTCCAGATGAGTCCCCAAAATAGAGACGATTTCAGGAGGCCCCTCATTGAGAGAAAGGCGCTGCAAGCTCTCCACATCTTTGCGGCTTAAATCGAGCGCTCTTCGGTATCGATCAATCTCAATTTCAATCTCTTTTTTCGGAATCGCCACTTCTGGAACTTGATCATCGGCAGAAGAAAAGAAAACGGGGAAGCCAATTCCGATCCCTTTGCTGATCGGAATGCCTCGCAAGATCATCTCTTCGCCGCTGACAGGCATCATTTTTCCCCAAATTCCATATCGAACGCGGTCAGTAGATGCTGCATCGTCGCCTCAGCATCCTCTCCTTCCACTGTCACTTCAAGAACCGCGTTTTTCTTTGCAGCCAACATCAAAATGCTCATGATGCTCCGGGCATTGATCGTCTCATTTTTATGGGTGAAATGAACCGATGATTTCCGAGGCTGCAAGAGCTTCACAATCGCCGCCGCCGGACGAGTGTGGAGGCCGAGTGAGTTTTTGACTTTGATTTTACGGACGATTTTCACGCACTACCCTCTTCTTCTGTCTTCTAGCGATCGTTTCAAGTAATTTCGCATTAAATTCTTTGGCTGAATTATATCCCATATCTTTCAATCGATGGTTCAACGCAATCGTCTCCAATAACAAAACCACATCCCGTCCCGGCTTTACAGGGAGGACATGGTAAGGGACGCTGACGCCGAGGATGTCGATGAACTTCTCATCGAGCCCGACCCGATCATAAAAATGTTGATCGTCCCACTCTTCGAGTTTCACCACGATATCAATCCCCTTATCGGGCCTCACGCAAACCGCGCCATAAAGATGAGCGACATTGATGATTCCAATCCCTCGAATCTCCATCAAATGGCGGGTCAATTCAGGACCCGAGCCGACGAGATAGGAGCCCTCTTTCTTCTTCACTCGAACCACATCATCCGAAATGAGCCGATGTCCCCGCTCGATGAGCCCTAGGGCCGCCTCGCTCTTTCCTACCGACGATTCCCCTTGAATGAGGACACCAACTCCAAATACTTCGACCAAGGTCCCGTGAAGGGTGATGCTGGGGCAAAACTCCTCCAAAAGGAGGAAAGTGATCCGGCTCAAAAGATTGGTGGCGGTCGAAGTGGCTCTAAAGAGAGGAATTTTATTTTTTTCACAAAGAGAAACCAGTTCCTTCGGAGGGACAAATCCTCGGGCGACGATCACGGCGGGAGTCGACGAGGTGAGGATCGCTTGAAGGCGCTCTGTCCTTACTTTAGGTTCCAATTCGCGCAAGAATTCAATCTCTTGTTTTCCAATCACAAGGATTCTTGCCCCTACAAACCCTTTTAAATAACCAGTCAAACTCAGGCCAGGACGATGCACTTCCGCCTTATTGATGCGGCGCGTCAATCCCCCAGACCCGGCGATTAAATCGAGGCCAAGATGCTTTCCATGCTGTTCGTATAAATGCTGAACTAAGTACACAAATTCATTCCCTCGAGATAATATGCTAACCACTCAGAGAAAGTGGGAAAGGCTAGGTTCTCGATCCATCCCTTTTTATCACTTACGTCAGATAATGTATAATCAATTCCGGATAAATATACATTACCCATTTCACTTCCAGGATACCAATCTGAAAAAAAACATTGAAATGAAGAAAGACCGAGCGATTCATAAAACGGGACAAGCGCCCCGGGATCGACCGATAAATCTCCCGACCGAACATTTTTCTGACTCTTTAAAAGGAGATTCATCACTCTCTTCTTTGCGTCTAAAATCTCTTCTGCTTCGATGAGCCCCATCTCAGAGAGTTTGCCAAAACCATTATGAATACGCAAGAACGAGACGTAATCGTGAGGGAGATTGAGTTCAAGCTGCTTATTTAAGTCGGCGATCATCCCGTCGGTGCAAGGGGGTTTGCCTCGAAAAAAAGAACTATTGTCAGCGAGACTGTAAACCAACTCCGAATCCATCGGTTCATCGGGAGTGCGCCGCATCAATACAACCGCCACATCGTCGAGTTGTTCGAAGAATTCGAAAATGAGGGGATGCGCCTTTGGGTGGTAGGGAATCCGGTCGAGCCAGAAGTCGCGGACAAACTCGACCCGGTCTCTTGGCGTGACTCGGCTCAGTTCATACCAGCCTCTCGGCAAATCGAACGCCTTTTTGGAAACCGCTTCCCAACTTATTTCCCTCTCCTCGCTCAAGTAGAGCACTTCATGAAAAGGGCGATCTTTGGTTCCTGAAAAAAACTGTCGCGCAAGATCATTCATAAAAAATAAATTGTTTCCTCAGAAATTTTTATGCACTATATTGAATTATATGGCTAATACAAAAGTTGTGATTCTCGGCGGAGGCTTTGGCGGAATCAACGCGGCCCTCTCGTTTGGCAATACAAAATTCGATGTTTGGCTGATCGACAAAACCAATCATCACCTCTTCCAACCGCTCCTTTATCAAGTAGCGACAGCGGCCCTTTCTCCTGCCGATATCGCCGTTCCGATTCGAGAAATATTAAGCCCTTATGAGAACATCACCGTCTTGATGGGGGAAGTGACCTCGATCGACAAAACGAATAGAGAGATTGCTCTCCGCAATGGCGATCAGATCGGATATGAATATCTGATCATCGCAGCGGGGGCGCGCCACTCTTATTTTGGCAACGATCAGTGGGAAAAATTCGCACCTGGCCTAAAAACTCTCACTGACGCTCTCAAAATCCGGGAGCGCATTTTGCTCTCTTTTGAGAAAGCAGAAAGGTGCGACAGCATTTCCGAGGCAAAAAAATATCTCAATTTCGTCATCATCGGAGGAGGGCCTACCGGCGTTGAAATGGCGGGAGCCATTGCGGAGATTTCCCATCAGACGATGTTGAAAGATTTTCGGCGCATCGATCCGACCAAAACAAAAATCTATCTGATTGAAGGCTCTCCTCACATCCTTCCCGTCTATCCGGAAAAGCTTTCGATCAAAGCGAGACAATACCTGGAAAATTTCGGGGTCAATGTGATCACTGGCAAGCGGGTTACAGGGATCAACGAAGAAGGGGTTACTGTCGAGGGGCTTTTCATCCCATCGGAAAATGTTCTTTGGGCAGCCGGCAACCAAGCGGCCCCCATTCTAAAGACTCTCGACGTTCCTCTCGACCGGCAAGGGCGGGTCATTGTCGACGCCGACCTCACCATTCCCGATCATCCCGAAGTCTTTGTGATTGGCGATGCAGCCTCGGCGATGGACAAAAAAGGAAAACCTCTTCCCGGGCTTGCTCCAGTCGCTGTTCAGCAGGGGCGATATGTGGCCGAAGTTCTCCGAAAGAACCTGCCGAAGAACCAGCGCCCTCCTTTCGCCTATTTTGATAAGGGGAGTATGGCGACGGTTGGAAAAACGAAAGCGATCGGCACTTTTGGAAAGTTTGAGTTTTATGGCTTTATTGCCTGGCTTGGCTGGTGTTTTGTCCACGTCCTCTACTTAATCAACTTCCGGAACCGATTGGTGGTTCTGACGCAATGGCTCTTTTCCTATTTTTCGAGCCAGCGTGGGGCCCGCCTCATTAATCGTCCGATCGACGAAGAGATGCCCCGCCACGACAAGTAGAAGATTCTTCTTCCTTTACGCCCCAAATATTCTGTCGGCTGCTTTCGCTCCCAAAACAGTCGAACCTAATAAAACGAAGCGTTGAAGGAGCAATACAGGATTTCCTGCCATCGCGTATGCGATAACCCCGCTCACAGAAATCGCCAAGAGAGCCAGGACTATTGGAGAATACGAATACGAGTGCTTTAAAACGAGATCCCCGATGAAGAGAGTAAGATAAAGGGCTCCCACCCCTGTGCCACAGACAAAAGCTCCGTACATCCAAGGGATGGAGAGAAAGATTTTGGCGGCCAAAGCACCCGTCGCGGCACATACTGCACTTCTCTTAGCGGTGTATGACAAGATCTTTGCGCTCTTGCTCGTTAAGTCTGCACAAAAAGTTGTAGAAGGGGACACTGCAGTCATTATTTTCTCCTGTTAAATTTGGGCGGGGATTATGACAGGCGATCCAATAATCACACAACTGTTTTTGAGAGATGGTGTTATTCGATGACCTCCACAAGTTCAGAGTATTCTTTTAAATGGGAGTCAGCCGTCAAAAATACTAGAGGCTCTGATACCGCTTGAGCAATCAGAATATGGCTTTATTGCCTGGCTTGGCTGGTGTTTTGTCCACGTCCTCTACTTAATCA
>CAZIML010000022.1:239-2220 GCA_964540255.1 uncultured bacterium | reverse complement strand
ACTTCCGGAACCGATTGGTGGTTCTGACGCAATGGCTCTTTTCATACTTTTCGAGTCAGCGGGGAGCTCGTCTCATCAATCGTCCGATCGACGAAGAGATGCCCCGCCACGACAAGTAGAAGATTTTTCTCTGAAATGGGATCATCGAAATCTTTTGCAATCTTGATTTTTCCCTTGAGTCTGCCGGGACGACGTGTAGGCTTTTTGATGTATGATAATGCTTCTATTTCCTTACCTGCCATGGCAATTATGGTATAGAAGACCCAACATGAAATCTACAAATGATTTATCATCTCTCCCATGCTCTCTCATCACCGCCTCTTTTGGATGGAGCAGCCGGCGCTCCTTTTCGCTCTTTCCCTCTTGATCGGGACGAGCAGCGCCCTTTTTTGGCCTTTTCCCTGCAAGTTTCTTTTTCCTTCTTTTTGGATCCTCTACCTCCTATCGCTTCGCTCCTATCCGCCCCTCCTTCTTCTCATTGGCGGTTTCTGTTACGCCACACTTCTTTACTCAGCCGCCGCCGGAGGGACAACCGGCTACTTTTCGATCGCTTCTCTCCAGCCTCATCAATCGCCGTTTCAAAAAGGGCTCGTCTACAAGGGGATGCTCACCATCGATCGGAAAAGAGTTCCCTGCTCCGTTCATTCCCCTTTAGATTCGCCACATAAAGCCGATTGCGACTACATCCTCAGAGGCAAACTCAAACAGCGGGGCCCTTACGATTATCTCTTCAGCGCGAAAGAGTGGATCCCCGTCCCGAACACCTTTAGCCTGGCCGAGCTTCGGTATCAATCGAAAGAGCGGCTCCGCCACTATCTCAACGCTCACCTTCACCGCCCCCGCACGGCCTCTTTCCTCAGCTCACTTCTCACAGGCGATGTGGAGGAGCGCTCTCTCCGCTACGAATTTGGAAAACTGGGCCTCCAACATATCCTCGCCATTTCAGGGTTCCACTTTGCGATTCTCATTGCATTTTGTTCCTTTTTTTTCTCACTCTTCTTGCCCCGTTTTTGGAAAATCATCGCCCTCCTTCTCTCTATCAACGCCTATTTTCTCTTTGTCGGCTCAGTGCCGGCCGTTCAGCGGAGCTGGCTGATGGCCACTCTCTATCTCGTCTCCAAACTGATCTCTCGCCACTCTTCGGGTCTCAACCTCCTGGGCGTCGCCCTCTTGATCGAGGTGCTCCTCGATCCCCTGGTCGCAGGACAGCTCGGCTTTCAACTCAGCTTCTTAAGCTGCATCGGGATCCTCCTCTACCGGCGCCTCTTCATCCCCTTTTTCAACCATCTTTTCCCCAAAGTCGATCCGAAGGGGCTTCCCCTTTTCTCCGCCCACGCCTACCTCCTCTCTTCCTTCTTTAAGCAAGGGCTCATCATCAATTTTGCGGTCAATGCCGCGATCCTCCCGCTCCTCCTCCACCACTTCCACCAGTTCCCCCTCCTGGCCCTCCTCTACAACCTCTTTTTCCCTCTTCTCGTAAGCCTCAATCTCTTTATCCTCCTCCTCTCCCTCCTCTTTCCTCTTCTCTTCCCCTTCCTCGATTTCTTTACAGCCCAGCTCCTCGATCTCTCCGCCTACCCCCCGATCGCTCTCGACTACGCGCTCCGCCTCCCCTCCTTTCCCGCCTGGCCGATCCCCCTCTATTTATTTGTATTGTTTTGTTTATCAGTTGCTTACAAAAACCATATTGAATATTATTCTGTGACCATGGTAAGATGACCATGGTTAGGAGATTCTATGACTGAACATATGAAAGCGGGTAAGTTTAAGGCAGAATGCTTGAAGGTGATGGATCGCGTCAAAAAAACAAAAAGAAAAGTGATTATCACCAAAAGGAATAAACCAGTAGCACAGTTGGTCCCGATCGATGAAAGAGAAGTAACATTGTTCGGTGCAATGAAAGGGACTATTCATGTCCAGGGGGACATTATTTCTCCAATCGGTGAGGTTTGGGATGCCGAAAATTAATGCGATCAAGCAG
>CAZIML010000022.1:0-229 GCA_964540255.1 uncultured bacterium | reverse complement strand
TATTAGACACTCACGTTTGGATTTGGCTTATGATGGGATCTCCTGAGTTAAGCCGCTCGTTTCGGCGCGGAATAGAGAATTCACAAAAAAACCATGGGATTCTCATCTCGATTATCTCAATATGGGAAATCGGGATGTTGACAGAGAGAAAAAGAATTCAATTAGATATGGATCCTCTGGATTGGGTATGCCAAGCCCTAGATTTTTCAGGAACTCGTCTTGTGCAAAT